>NZ_AOMB01000008.1 GCF_000336675.1 Halococcus hamelinensis 100A6
CATCAGAGATGTGTATAAGAGACAGGGTCGCGGGCGATCGCTCGACCGTTCCCCCGGCCCGCGCCGGTCACGAGCGCCGTCCGTCCGCTGAGGTCGGTATCCATGTTCCTCTCGGGATGGCATCCCGTCGCCATTGGTCCTTTCGAACCCACGATCCCGAACGGTCGATGGCTATTTGCGATGGGCCATCGAACCGCAACTATGTCAGTGCTGGACGAGTTCTCGCTGGAGGGACAGCGCGCGGTCGTCACGGGTGCCGGTCGCGGGCTCGGCAACGTCATGGCGACCGCCTACGCCGAGGCGGGTGCCGACGTCGCCATCGTCGACGTGGATGCTGAAACCGCCGAGCAGGCCGCCGACGAGATCGCCGAGCTGGGCGTCGAAACCACGTCGGTCACGGCCGACGTCAGTGACGAGGCCGAGGTCGAAGCGATGACCGAGACCGTCGTCGACCGGCTGGGCGGGATCGATATCCTGCTCAACAACGCCGGCATCGTCTCGAACACCCCCGCCGAGGAGATGCCGGTCGACGAGTGGCAGGCGACGATGGACGTCAACCTCACCGGGGTGTTCCTCTGTTCGAAACACGTCGGTCGACACATGCTGGAGCGAGGGTCGGGGACCATCGTCAACATCTCCTCGATGTCGGGGCTCGTCGCGAATCACCCCCAGCCCCAGATCGCCTACAACGCCTCGAAGGCCGGCGTGATAATGGTGACCCGCTCGCTCGCCTCCGAGTGGGGGGATCGCGGGGTTCGAGTCAACTCCATCGCGCCGGGCTACATGAGAACCGACCTCGTCGAGGACGTCCTCGAAGAGGACCCGGAGATGGCCGAGACCTGGCGGGAGTACACCCCGATGGGACGGCTCGGCAAGCCAACGGAGCTCGGTCCGGTCGCGGTGTTCCTCGCGAGCGAGGCGTCCTCGTTCATGAACGGGGAGATAGTCTCGTTCGACGGCGGCTACACCGTCCGCTGAACGAGTTCGGTCGTCGGGAAGCACGCCGACATTCACCGACGGGACTCGACGGTCCACGTAGCCGAGCGAGGGATTCATCTCTGCAGAATACGGTACCAGTAGTATGGGAAAGCAAGCCCGATACGCGGTGAAGTCGGTCGAGACCGCGTTCAGGATCGTCGACGCCCTCAAGACGCTGAACGGGGCCGGCGTCTCCGAACTGGCGGCCCACCTCGATATCCCGAAGAGCACGGTTCACAACTACCTGAGCACGCTGGTCCAAGAGGAGTTCGTGGTGAAGGAGGGGTCGTCCTATCGAGTCGGTATCCAGTTCCTCGAATACGGGGCCTACGCCCGCTCTGAGCTCGATATCTACGAGATCGCGAAGCCCGAAACCGACCGACTCGCCGAATCGACGGGCGAGCTGGCGAACCTGATGGTCGAAGAGCACGGCCGCGGGTCCTACCTCTATCGGGCGCGCGGGGAGGACGCGGTCCAAGTCGAAGCCCACGTCGGAACGCGGGTACCGCTCCACACCACGGCGCTCGGTAAGGCGATCCTGGCCTACCTTCCGCCCGAACGCGTCGATGCGATCGTCGACCAGCACGGCCTGGCACCGGCGACCTCGCGGACGGTCACCGACCGCGACGAGCTCGACGACGAACTGGCGGAGATACGCGAGGCGGGCGTCGCGTTCGACGACGAGGAACGCCTCGCGGGGCTCCACTGTGTCGCCGCCCCGATCCTGAGCACGGACGACCGGATCCTGGGTGCGCTGAGCGTCTCCGGCCCCTCGAACCGGATCCAGGACGAGCGCTTCACCGAGGAGCTCCCGCGGAAGGTGCTGGAGACGGTCAACGTCATCGAGCTCAACGTCACGTACTCGTAGGCCGGGTCGAGGAGTGTGGAGAGTCGATTCGCCTCCAACGAGTTTTACCCTGCGAGCTGCGCTGTGTGCTTTTCGAGCGGGATTCGAGGAGTAGCTTCCGAGAGCCGGAGCTCCCGTCGATCCGTCGTCGGGATCGTTCGATACCTGATTTCGTATCGCGATATGGGGTTTATAGGAGTGGTCTGAATGCGGTCTATTCGTCCAGATCGCCGAACTTCAGCGCTCGCGCCGGCCCCGGAGTCGCTTGGGGTCGGTGGTCGGTCGGGAGACGAAGCCGAGCGCGTCGTAGAAGGGCCGAACCCGGCGGTCGAACTCGACGACGAGCGGTCCGTCGACGGCGTCCGCTGCGGCGTTGACCAGCCGAGTGCCGACACCCTGGCCGCGACGGGACCGCCGAACCGCGATGGCGTCTATCTCGCCATCGGCGAGGACGCACGCCCCGAGGACCCGACTCTCGACCGTCGCGACCAGCACCCGCCCGTCCTCGATCCGCTCGCCGACCCGGTCGGCGTCCGCCGCAAGCAACGCGCCGTCGAGCACGCCCATCACGTCGGGGAGTTCCGCGGGGCGGGCGGGGCGAACCTCCATCCCTCACCCACCCTTGACGAGCCGAAGCACCCGGACCGAGTCGGCCTCGACGGTGCCGTCGTCGGGCACCGGTCGGTCGTCGACCAGCACCGTGGCCTCGTGGCGATTCAGTCCGACGGCGGCGAGCAGGTCGGCGTAGGTATCCCGGTCGTCGAGGGTTATCTCGTGGGTGTCACCGCCGACGACGTCGACCCGAACCATACCCGTGTCTGAGGACGGGCGGGCTTGAGGCTGTCGAGCGGCGGTGACGTCTCGGGTGGCTTAAGGGTGGCCCGGCCGTCCCCCTCGCATGAGCGAGGCCGAAGCCCGTGGCCGGGGCGAGATCTGGATCGAGAAGTACCGCCCGCAGCGGCTCTCGGCGGTCGCCGGCCACGCGGACATCGTGGGTCGGCTCGAAAGCTACGTCGCCCAGGACGACCTCCCACACCTCCTGTTCACCGGACCGGCGGGGGTTGGAAAGACCACCTCCGCGATGGCGATCGCCCGCGAGGTCTACGGCGACGACTGGCGCGAGAACTTCCTCGAACTCAACGCGAGCGACGAGCGCGGGATCGACGTGGTGCGCGACCGGATCAAGAACTTCGCGCGCGCGAGCTTCGGCGGCTACGACTACCGGATCATCTTCCTCGACGAGGCCGACGCGCTCACGAGCGACGCGCAGTCGGCGCTCCGCCGGACGATGGAGCAGTTCGCGAACAACACCCGCTTCATCCTCTCGTGTAACTACTCGAATCAGATCATCGACCCGATCCAGTCGCGGTGTGCGGTGTTCCGGTTCGGGCCGCTCGACGGGGACTCGGTTGCGGAGTACGTCCGCCGGATCGCCGAGGAGGAGGGTATCGAAATCACCGAGGACGGCATCGACGCGCTGGTCTACGCCGCCGACGGCGACATGCGAAAGGCGATCAACGGATTGCAGGCCGCCGCGACCACGGGCGAGACGGTCGACGAGGAGGCCGTCTACGCGATCACGGCCGCGGTCCGCCCCGAGCAGATAGAGACGATGGTGACGACAGCGCTCGACGGCGACTTCACGGCGGCGCGCGCCAAGCTCGACGACCTCCTCACCGAGGCGGGGCTGGGCGGGGGCGACGTCATCGACCAGCTCCACCGCTCGGCGTGGTCGTTCGACCTCGACGACCGCGCCACCGTCCGATTGCTCGAACGCGTTGGCGAGACTGACTACCGTATTAGCCAGGGCGCGAACGAGCGCCTCCAGCTCGAAGCCCTGCTCGCGGCGCTCGCGCTCGAAGCCGAGTAGGTCAGTAGTAGTTCACTCGCCGTTTTCGGCCGCGGTCTCGACGCCCTCGTCGCTCACTGCGACCCCGGCCGCACAGACCCGGTGTTCGAAGTCGACCTCGTAGGCCGTCCGTGCCGCCCCCTCGGCGGTGTCGGCAGCGAAATCGAACGATTCCGGACTGTCCTTCTCGTAGGTCGCCACGAGCGTCGGCTCGGTGACGCGTTCGACGACGAGCGCGTCGCGGCGGACGGTCCCGATGTAGCTCTCCTCAGCGCCGACGACGCCGGCCACGCGGGGAGTGTCGTAGTCGTCCTTCTCGAAGTCGAGCGCGAGCAGCGAGAGCGCGAGCGCGTCACGCGCGGGGTAGCCGAGCGCGAGCTTTTCGGCGATGGGGTCCGTGTGCGAGCCGTTGCCGACGACGACCCCCGACTCGGTGGGTCGCACGCAGTTGTAGGAGACGTAGGGGTTGTCGGTTTCTTCGGCCTCGCTGGTGGGGACGACGGTGAGGTCCCTCTCGCGCTCGATGACCTTTCGGTTGGGGAACGACCGCGAGGAGACCCGGTAGGCCCCGATTCCAGGACCGACGACGACGAAGCGCCCGATGTACATGGTCGCGTTCGGGGGGTCGGGTGCAAGTAGCCATCGAAGTAAGAGGAGGCTACCGGCTGCGTCGGGCGAGCGCGACGATGACGAGGGTCGAAGCCGGAAGGGCGGCGTTCAGGACGACCACCGGTTCGGTCGCGTTCGCCACGGCGAACGAGGCGAGGTCGTCGAGCCTGCTCGGCAGTACGGTGGCCGTACCGAGGAGGAAGACGAACCCGAGATACGCGACGACCGCCCCGCCGACGAGTCGAAGCGTGTCCATCGTCCGTTCTCGCGCTGCCGGACGGACGATTCTACGGCGTTTCGACGGTGATTTCGTCGGGGGTTGAGCGTGGGTTCTCGGTCGCTTCCAACAAGGATAAGTAGCGACTCGCACAAGTGGCGGGTACAGTCCCATGGGGTAGTGGCCAATCCTGAAGCCTTCTGGGGGCTTCGACCCAGGTTCGAATCCTGGTGGGACTATTCAGATTTTTCGCGTAGTTTAGACGGATAACAGCGGCATTCGATGAAATTTCGTACGGATAGCAGTGCTCGGGTGTGGATCCGATATAGGGGAGCGTCGGTCTCAGCTGACGGAGCCGCCGATCGCGCCACCGACCGCGCTCGGGATCGCGGTGAGGAACGCGATCAGGACGCCGACGGCCAGGACACCGCCGCCGAACAGCGCCCCGAGTCCCGAGGAGCCGAAGGCGAAGCCGAGCAGTGAGACCGCGATACCCGCGAGGACCGCGACGATGATCCCGCCGAGAGCGCCGGAGAGCAGCGAGTGCCACGCGCCGTCCCTGGCACCGTCGTTGGTGAGATACGCCGAGATGAGACCCGCGAGGAACCCGGCGATGATGGTCCCGAGCCCGGGGAGCGCGAACGCGACGACCCCGAACACGACCTGGAAACCGAACCCGATACCGACGGAGCGCCAATCAGTCATGAACACTCGATACACACGGCCGGGCACTGAAACCGGTACGGCTTGCGAGATCCGCACCCATCGCGGTTGAGTGCCTTCCCGCGCGAGGTTCAGCATTGAGAGGGCCGGTTCTACAGGAGAAGGCTACCCAGTTCGTTCACCAGCAGCGCGATGAACAGCAGGGCACTGACGACCAGCAGCGAGTTGAACACCGGGCCGTTCCTGTCGGCCGGGTTGACCCGGTCCGAGTTGAGGAGGACCAGCAGCGAGATGGCGAGGAACGGCATGAAGACCGCCCCGAGCGCGCCGTAGACGATGATGATGAAGACCGGCTGGCCGAGGAAGTAGAGCAGCATCGGCGGGAACGTCAGCCAGAGCACGTAGAACTTGTACGCGGGGGTGCGCCGGAGTTCCGATTCGATCTCCGCGTGGTCGTCGATATCGCCGGTGAACCGACCGACGAAGTCGGCGAAGAGGTACGAGACGCCGTGCCAGGTCCCGAGCACGGAGGTGAACGAGGCGGCCCAGAAGCCGATCAGGAAGGCGTACCGGAGGGCGGGGTGGAGCTGGTTGCCGAGGTTGGCGGCGAGCGTCAGGAGGCCGTCCTCGCCGGAGACCGAGGCCCCGGTGCCGTAGAGCAGCGCCGCGCTCATGATTATCAGCGCGATCACGAAGATCCCGGTGATGATGTAGGCGGAAGCCGCGTCGCGGCGCATGACGGGGATGTAGCGCGAGCCCGTCCACTCCTTCTCGCTGAGCCAGTAGCCGTAGGAGGCCATGGTGATCGTACCGCCGGTGCCGCCGATCAGCCCGAGGGCGTAGATCGTCGAACCCTCGGGGAGGGCGGGGAGCCCGGTCGCGATGATGTCGCCGAGCTGCGGGAGGACGAAGACCGCAGCGCCGACGACGGTGACCACCATCAGCGAGATGAAGACGGTGATGATGTCCTCGAAGACCTCGTAGCGGTTGGCGAGCACGAGAACCGCGCCCGCGATGGGATGGACGACGACGTAGACCCAGAAGGGGACGGCCGGGAAGAGGGCGTTCGCGGCCAGCGCACAGGACGAGCTCGCGGCGGCCCCGTAGACGAACCCCCAGAGGAGGGAGTAGCCGCCGAAGAAGCCGCTCGCCCACCGCCCCAACGAGTGGATCCCCTCGATGATCGTCCGGTCGGTCGCGAGGTGGTAGCGCCCGACCCCCTCGTTGAGTGCGAACTTGAGGACGATCCCGATGAGGACGGCCCAGACGAAGTTCAGTCCGTACCGGCTCCCGGCGACGAGTCCGGCGGCGAGGTCTCCGGCACCCACGCCGGTGGCGGCCACGAGCAGCCCGGGACCGAGCAGTGACCACTCCGGGTCGTCGCTCGGGTCGTCGTGTGCGGTCATTCGAGGGGATATTCGGGCGGGGTGTATAAGGTATCCTGTGGCTACCCGGAAAGTGTCGCGGTCGTCGAGGTCGAACGGCGGGCCGAGCGCCGTCCGTCGGCGACCGTTCCGGTGGGAAGCCACGGTCCGTCGCCACACGGATCGGTCATGTTTATTTTACATGACGACGCACGCCGGGATATGGACTGTCCGCTGTGTGGGACCGGGCTTCCGGCGGCCCGTCCCGGGTATCGTATCGCGCTCAGGGTGAGCGACGGGACGCGTTCGGCGGCATCCGACGACGGAACGGTCGGCCCCGTCCCCCTCTGTGAGGACTGCTGGAGGGGGATCGAGGCGGACCTCTCGTGAGGACGAACGGAAACGGGCTTCGAATACTGAGACTTTATTAAGGGGGCTCTCCCCAGGCGAGGCATGGATTGCCCGCTCTGTGGCACGGTCCTCTCTGAAGAACAACCGCACTATTATATCACGCTCAGCGACGGCGAGAGTACGGCGGACGAACAGGACGTCCGGGTCTGCGAGGAGTGCTGGGAGCGGTATCGAACGGCGCTGTTCTGACGAACGATCGAGTCGGCGGAGTCGATGTGCGGTGGGTCGCCCGATGAGACCCGGTCGGTGGAACCGTCGCTGGTGTTGCAAGCAGAAGGCTATACCGGGTGTGAGGCGTACACACGCCGATGAGATCGCTCGATGGCTCCGGGACGGACGACCGTCGGTCCGTTCGGGAGTGGATCACGTGCCCCTACTGTGAGAACCGCGACGTGGACATCGAGATATGGAACGCGGAGCAGGTGGTCTTCGACTGCGAACAGTGCAACAGCACGGCCACGTTCTCCGTCGGGGAGTGAGCGGTCCGCAGGTCAGTTCCAGGGCGCGTGGTCGGGGTCGACGACCCGGTACTCGCCCTCGACCGAGTCGATCAGGTCGACGTCCTCCTCGTCGAGGTCGATGTCGCGCGCCGCGAGGTTGTCACGGAGGTGGTCCTCGCTGCTGGCTTTCGGGATCACGGCGACGTTGTCCTTCGCGAGCAGCCACGCGATGGTTGTCTGGGCGGGCGTCGCGTCGTGTTTCTCCGCGACCTCCTCGATCTCGGGGCGGTCGAACACCTCGCCGCGGGCGAGCGGCGAGTACGCCACCAGCCAGTGGTCGTGTTCCTGGGCGTAGGCCACGAGCTCCTCCTGCTGGCAGAGGGGATGCATCTCGACCTGGTGAGCGGCGAGCGGCGCGTCGAGGACCTCGCGAGCCTCGTCGAGCAGCTCCGGCGTGAAGTTCGAGAGCCCGAGGTTGCGGGCCTTGCCGGCCTCGTAGGCCTCGTCGAAGGCGGGGAGTACGTCCTCGTGGTCGTAGACCCCCGACGGCCAGTGGACGTAGAGCAGGTCGACGTAGTCGACCCCGAGCCGGTCGAGACAGCCGTCGATGGCCTCGGGGACTTCTTCGGGTTCGGGCGGCACGTCGACGTGGACCGTCTTGGTCGCGAGGAACACGTCGTCGCGGTCGACCGACGAGGACCGGATGCCCTCGCCGACGGCCGCCTCGTTGCCGTAGACCTGTGCGGTGTCGACGGCGCGATAGCCCGTATCGAGCGCCGTGGAGACGGTGTCGGCCCAGTCGTCGCCGTCGTCGCTCGAATAGGTCCCGAGTCCGAGCCGGGGAAGGTCGATCGGCATGGCTCCCGTTCGGCGGTCGAGCGGTTTGACTCTGGTGTTCGTGGCAGCCCACTAAAAGGGGTGAGTGGCGGCGGTCGTCACCGAGATCCGACGGTTCATTCGGCCGCCCTCCCCACGGGGGACTGCAATGGTCTACAAGAAAGTCACGCTGATCGGAACGAGCCCCGAGAGCTTCGAGGATGCCGTCGACGACGCCGCCCAGGAGGCCACGGACAGCCTCGAGAACGTCTACTGGATCGAGGTCGAGGGGCTGAGCGTCGAGGTCGCCTCGGCGGACGGCCACGAGTACCAGGCCGAGGTCGAGGTCTCGTTCGAAGTCGAGGGGTAGGCCGACAGGAGAAACACTCGGTTCGAGCGCTCCTCAGACGACCTCGATCCCGGCGACCCGCGCGGTGGCGATGTTCTTCGGGTCGTTGTTCGGGTAGTTGACGACGAACCGCCACACCTCCCCGGGCCCGAGCGTGTCGCTGCCGACCCAGCCACCGGCGAGGGACTCACCGGCGTCGTCGAGGAATCGGATGTCGAGGCGGACCTGTTCGATGGTCGTTCCCGAGACGTTTCGGAGCCGGCCGACGACCGCCGGCACCCCCGTGTACTGGCTCGCGAGCGACGCGCCGAACAGCGCGACCCGACCGTCAGCGTAGAGCGACGCCCGCCGACCGTTGTCGAGCGTCGTCGACCCGCTCGGCTCGGGGACGGGGATCGACCCGTAGGCGGGCCCGTTCTCCGGTCCGTCGCCCAGGAGTGCGTCCGCACCGAGCATCCCCCCGGTACTGAGGAGCACCGCTCCGCCGGCACCGGTCGCGACGAACGTACGGCGGTCCATGTGGCGCGTGGGTCGGCCAGCGTGGAAAACCGTTCGAATCCATCGTGAGGCGATTCGGCTGCGGAGCGGTGGCGGTTCGGTCGCAGTGGCGCGCGGGAGCACGCGGAGCGTGCGACTCGTGCGAGGGATGAGCACCGGAGTGAGCGAGCAACGCGAGCGAACGAGGAGCGCAATCGGCTGGGGAGGGTGTGGCTGACGCGGGGCGGTGGCGGTGAGGAGGAAGTGGTTGTCCCGCGAACGAGGCTGCAGGCCGAGTGAGCGGCCTTTTTAGTCCGCCGGAAGACGCTTCGCGTCTTCCGAGCCTTGCTTCGCGATGCTCAGCAAGACAGGTTCTTGGACGGGGGCATCGGGCCGCTTCGCGGCCCTCAACCCCCGTCCAAAAAAGTGGAGGGTTAGGCGTTCAGGACGCGCCGGAGCACGTCGGGTGCGTCGTCGAGCGCGTCGTCGAGGTCCTCGGTGTTGGGACCGCCGCCCTGGGCGAAGTCCGCGGGTCCGCCGCCGCCGCCGCCGACCCTCGCGGCGAGCTCGCCGACCACTTCGCCCGCGTCGATCCCGACCCCGTCGGGCACCGCGACCACGAACTGTGCGCCGTCCGCGCCGCTCCCGACCACCGCGACCTGGCCGCCGTCGGCCAACGCGTTCGCCGTCGCGCGGAGCTCGTCGACCTCGGCGTCGAGGCGCTGGATCACCGCCGTCGCGTCGCCGACGTCGACCTCCTCGCCCTCGACGCCGCCCGCGGCGCGCGCCTCCGCGAGTTCGGCTTCGAGGGTCTCGATGCGTTTGCCGCGCGCCTTCCACTCGCCGAAGAAGCGCTCGGCGGTCCCCGGAACCTCCGCCGGCGAGACGTCGAAGGCCTCGGCCGCCCCGTAGAGGGCGTCCTCGGTGTCCTGAGTCGCCGCGATGGCCGCCTCGCCCGCCGCGAAGGTCAGGCGCTCGACGCCGTCCTGGACGCGTTCGGTGGAGCGGACCTTGATCGCGCCGATGTCGCCGGTACGCGAAACGTGGGTCCCGCCGCAGGCCTGGACGTCGTCGGAGACGTGGATCAGTCGGATGTGCTCGCCCGGCGGGATCCCGCCCTGATAGAGGTCGAAGCCGTACCGTTTCTCGGCGTCGTTGCGGTCGGGCCACTCCGCCGTGACCTGCACGTTGTCGGTGACGAGGTCGTTGGCGCGGCGTTCGATCGCCTTCACCTCCTCTCTCGATATCCGGTCGTAGTGGTGGATGTCGAGCCGCGACCGGTCGAGTCCCTTCTGCGCGCCGGCCTGTCGGATGTGGTCGCCGAGCACCTCTCGCGCGGCGTGACCGACGATGTGGGTCGCGGTGTGGTTGCGCATCAGCTGGCGTCGTCGGCCGGCGTCGATGGTCCCGCGAACGAACTCGCCGGTGCCGGGGTCCTCGTCGGTGTGGTGGACCACGACGTCGCCCTCCCGCCGGACGTCCTCGACGTCGGCGGTGACGTCGTCGGTGTTCAGCGTGCCCGTATCGGCGGGCTGGCCGCCGCCCTCCGGGTAGAAGAGGGTCCGGTCGAGCACCACGTCGTAGCCGTCCTCGCGCTCGAAGACGTCGAGCACCATCGCCTCGAACTCCATGCGCTCCTGGTCGTCGTAGTAGCCGAG
Source organism: Halococcus hamelinensis 100A6 (assembly GCF_000336675.1). Taxonomy (NCBI): domain Archaea; kingdom Methanobacteriati; phylum Methanobacteriota; class Halobacteria; order Halobacteriales; family Halococcaceae; genus Halococcus; species Halococcus hamelinensis. Next base: position 10,679 of record NZ_AOMB01000008.1, read on the forward strand.
TTCGGTCTCGGGGAGGTCCGCGATCCGTTCGTCGGTCGTCTCGTCGGCCGTCTCGTCGGCCTCGGGCTCGCCGTGACGCGCCGCGACCCGGCTGTAGAAGTCGTCGGGAACCGCGACGTCAGCGCCCTTCTCGCGGGCGATCTCGGCCACCATGTCGGGCTGAATGCCGTGTGAATCGTAGAGCTCGAGGAGTTCGTCGGTGGGGATCGGTTCGTCGCGGTCGGCGTACTCGTCGGCGAGCTGGCGGACCCGCCGGCCACCGCGTTCGAGGGTTTCGCGGTACTTCTCGAGCTCCGTCCGGACGATGTCCCTGATGGTGTCGCGGTTCTCGTAGCCGAGGCGCTCGGCCTGCATGTCGACCAGCTCGTCGAGCGGCGCGTCGATGTCCACGGTGTCACAGAGGCGTTTGGTGCGCCGGAGCACCATCCGGGCGAGATACCCGGTAGAAACGTTCGAGGGCACGATCTCGTCGCCGAGCATGTAGGCCAGCGTTCGGCAGTGGTCCGCGATGGCGTAGATGGCTTCGAGGGGTTCGAGGAGTTCCCGCAACTCGCCGACCTCGACGCCGAGCTGGTCGGCGATCTCGCCGCGGGCCGCCTCCGCGTCCTCGGCCTCGTCGATGTCCATGTGGCCCGCGAGCGTCGCCGCCCGCGTGACGAGTTCTTCTTGGTCAGCCGTGTGGTCGATCCCCGCGTTCTCCTTCAGGAAGGCGATCATCTCGGGGTAGATCGCTTCATAAACTGTGGGCGTCCCCTGGGAGACCCACGTCCAGCGTTCGAGCCCGTAGCCCGTATCCACCACGTAGGTGTCCATCTTCGAGTAGCGGTTGCCGTCCTTCAGCTCGTAGTCGCCCTCGGGGTCCTGCTCCATCGACATGAAGACGAGCGTGGCGAGCTCCACCCCGCGGTAGATGACCTCGATGGCGGGGCCGGCGTTGCCGCCGCCGACCCACGGGTCCTCGATGTAGGTTATCTCCTCGATGTTCGCGCCCATCGCCTCGAAGAACGAATCGCAGTATCGCACCGTCTGGTCCTTCCAGTAGACCTCGCCCTCGTAGGCGTACTTTCCGGGATTATCGAGGTCCTCGCGCGCGTTGAACGCGGTGTGGGACATCATCTCGAAGGCCATCGTGTGTCGCCCCGTCTTCCCCACGTTGTCGATGTCCTGCATCCGGATGCAGGGCTGGCTGATCGCGAGCGGGTTCGCGGGCGGCGGGCTCTTGCCGGCGGTGACGAGCGGCTGGAAGTCGTAGATCGACGCCTGGGTGAGCAAGACGTCGTCGCGCCAGCGGTTCGCCGCCACGGGATAGGGGTCGACCCGTTCGTGGTCGTGGTCTTCGAAGAAGGTGAGGAACGCCTCGCGCATCTCCTCCAAGCTCAGCTCCTCGTCGAGGCTCCGCTCGCCGATGAAGGCGTACTCGTCGCACGGCGGTTCGCCACAGGTCTCGCGTGACTCGTCGCGCGTCCAGAAGAACGACCCACAGCCCGGACACTCCTTCCGGACGAAGCCCTCCTCCTCGAAGTACGCTAATTGGTACTCGGCTTCGAGCGTGCTCATGATATCCACTCAAACCCGGCGTTCGCCTAAAACAGTTGCGTACCCGCTCACCGAAGTGGATCCGCCGGGGAGTAGCCGGCCTCGACGGTAGTTTTTTCGCGGTATCGATCGGGAAAAACGCAATGGCAGTTCGTTCCCGGTTCAGAGCGAGTCCTCGATTTCGTGGAGTTCGTGTGCGATCGGTTCGCGTTCGAAGTAGAGGAGTTCGACCGCGACGACGCCGACCGCGAGCGCGACCACCACGACGAACGTGTCGAACTCGGCGCTGAAGAGGTGCGAGAGCAGCGAGACCACCGCCGCCACCGCACCGACCGCCCCGAACCCGGGGACGAGAGCTGTGACGAGCGAGTCGCGCTGGGTGAACGCCAGCGCGCTCATCCCGCCGAAGATCGTGATGAACGCGAGCGAGGCGAACGAGGTGATGGCGTCGAGGCTGCCGACGAGGACGAAGGCGGCGGTGAGGAGTCCGAGCACCACGAGGAGGCGTGTCGGTTCGTCGCCGGTCGAACCGCGGAGCCGGTTCGGGAGGAAGTCATCGGCGACCATCCGCTTCGAGAGCCGCGCGGAGCTGAACAGGGTGGCGTTGAGCGCGCTCGCGGTCGAGAACAGCGCCGCGACGGCGACCAGCACGAAGCCCGTCTCGCCGAAGAAGGGCCGGGCGGCGACCGCGAGCGCGGTGTCGGCGTTTCGCCGGATCACCGGGAGGGGAACGAGGTCGGTGGTGACCACGGCGGCCAGCACGTAGAGCCCCGTGGCGGCGGCGATGGCGATGTAGACCGCGTTTCTGACGGTTCGCCCGGGGTTCCGGATGGAATCCTGGTCGAAAAAGAGGAGCTCCCAGCCCTCGAACGCGACGAACGCGAGGCCGCCGGCGACGACCGGCCCGACCCCGAAGTGTTCGAACCCAGTGACGAGTTCCCCGTGCGTGAAGCCGTAGTAGACCCCGGCGACGCCGAACACGAGGAGGATCAGGACCTTGACGCCGACGAGGAGCTCCTCCGACCGGCCGGAGGCGTGGGCACCGGCAGTGTTGAGACCGACGAAGATCGCGACCACGAGAACCGAGACGAGGGGGCGAAGCGGCACCCCGGAAAGGCTCGCGACGCCGACGAGTTCGGTGAAGTAGCCGCCGAAGGCGAAGGCGTAGAGCGACATCGTGCCGACGTAGCCGATGACGAACGTCCAGCCGACCATCCCCGCGAGCGTGGTGCTGCCGGTGAACCGCTCGACGTAGGTCATCGGGCCGGCGTTGCCACCGACGAGCCGGTTGAGGCGGACGAACGAGTAGCCCGCGCACGCCGCGATCAGCCCCGCGACCACGAACGCGAACCACGCGAGGGTGTCGGCGGCGACCGCGACGACGCCGAGCGCCGCGAAGATCCCGCCGCCGACCATCCCGCCGATCGCCATCGATACCGTCTCCGTGAGGGTCAATCCGCCGTCGGCCATGTCGGATGCAGGCCCGGCCCGGATTTATACGCCCTGACCTTCCGGTCGGCACGAACCGTCCCGCCCCCACACCCCGCGTTGAAGGCCGTGGAGGGCCGAGGGCGGGCATGGAGATCGGCCTCATCTCGGATATCCACGGGAATCGGCCCGCGCTCGACGCGGTCTGGGACGACATGCCGGCCGTCGATGGCCTGGTGTGTGCGGGCGACGTCGTGGGCTACAACCCCTGGCCCGGCGCGTGTGTCGAGCAGGTGCGCGAGCGCGCGATCCCGACCGTGATGGGCAACCACGACCGGGCGACCACGACCGGCACCGCCTTCGGCTTCAACAGCATGGCGGGTGCAGGGGTCGAGTACGCCCGCGAGCAGCTCGACGAGGATCAGAGAAAGTGGCTCGGGGACCTCCCGGACGAGCGCACCGAGTTCGACCGGGTGACGGTCGTCCACGGCCACCCCGACGACCCCGACCGCTACACCTACCCGGACCTGTTCGAGCCAGGGATGCTCGGTGAAGAAGACGTACTCGTGCTCGGGCACACCCACGTCCAGCACCACGAGACCTACGACAAGGGGATCGTCGTGAACCCCGGCAGCGTCGGCCAGCCCCGCGACGGCGACCCGCGGGCGGCGTACGCGATCCTGGACCTCGACGCGATGACGGTCGAGGAGCGGCGCGTCGACTACGACATCGACGCGGTCGAACGCGCGGTGGCCGAGGCGGGGCTGCCGGATGCCATCGGCAACCGACTCAGGAAGGGCCGATGAACGGGTAACCGGGTCGTAGATGAGCGGGTGTGCGGATGAGCGGGTGTGGGTAGCTGAATCGGATCGGCGGTCGAGGGAGAGTCACGCCTCGGACCGAGAACTGAACGCGACCCCGAACGCCGTGCCGATGCCGGCACCGATCGCGGTCCCGATGCCGATGTCGTTGGTGGCGACGCCGAACGCCGCGCCCATCCCGATGCCGAGCGCGAGCCCGACCCCCATCCCCCTCGGGTTCAGCGCGTTCCCGTCGTCCCCACGGTTTCCTACGGCATCCTCGTCGGTCTCGTCGCTCGGAGCGGTCCCCATACGGGAACTGTCGTCCTTGGTGTGATAAAGCTACGCTCGCGTCAGACCAGTCCGGTCAGTGGAAGGTATCCTGGATGACCGAGAGCGCCTGTTCGCGGTCGTCCCAGTCGACGAAGACCGCGACCGAGGTGGCGCTGGTGATCACGTCGTGGACCGCGATGCGTTCGTCCGCGAGGGTCTCGATCATGCCCTGGACGACCCCCGACTGGGTCGGGAGCTCGCCGCCGGTGACCCGGAGCGCCGCGACCTCCTCGTCGACGGTGACGCTCGACAGCGCGTCCTCGTTGATCACCCGCTCGTGGAGGACGGTCTCGGCTTCGGTGCTCTCGCGCGAATAGACGTAGAACGTCACCGAGTCCAGCCCGCTCGCCGCCGCGTCGATGTTGATGTCCGCCTCCGAGAGTGCGCCCGAGAGCGCCGCGAGGATGCCCGGTCGATTCCGGATCGCCCGGCCCGCGACGGTGAGACAGGCTAGCGGCTCCTCCTGGAGGTCGATCAAGGTCTCGAAGGTACCCTCGATGTGGGTGCCGCCCTGGAGGAGGTCGCCGTGCTGGTAGTGGACGACCCGCACGGAGAGGTCGGTCGTCTTGTAGTTGAGCGCGCTCGGCGCGATCACCTCCGCGCCGCGGAAGGAGAGGTTCCGGAGTTCGTCGACGCTTATCTTCGCGACGTTGCGCGCGCCCTCGACCACACGGGGGTCGCCGGTCATCACGCCCTCGACGTCGGTGACGATCACGACCTCGTCGGCCGACATGTAGTTGCCGAGCATGACCGCGGTCGTGTCCGAACCCCCCCGACCGAGCGTGGTGACCGCTCCGGCGTGGTCCTCGGCGAGAAAGCCCGTGACGATCGGGACCATGCCGTCGAGCTGGTCGGCGAGCGCCTGGGCGCGGCGGGTGGTCTCCTCGACGTCGACCTCGCCCCGCGAGTCGGTGACGACCGGCCAGTGCTCCGAACCGGGTTCGAGGAAGGTCGCGTCGACCCCGCGGGCCGAGAGCGCGGCCTTCACCATCCGCGCCGAGGTCCGCTCGCCCATGCTCACGATCTCGGCGCGGTCGGCCTCGTCGGCCTCGAACTGGATCTCCCGGAGGAGGTAGTCGGTGGTCGAGCCCATCGCGCTGACGACCACCGCGATCTCGTGGCCCGCCTCGACCGCCGCGGCGACCGAGTCCGCCGCCCGGTTCACCCGCGAACCGCTGCCGAGGCTCGTGCCGCCGAACTTCGCTACGACCCGCATCGTCGGCTCCCTCGCCCGCAAACCCTCGCTGGCGTGTGAATGTAGGACATGGTTGCCGGTTGGACGGGCCGGGGATAACTGCTTCCATCCGTTCTCCGGTCGGCTGAGGGTTTAAGCGCGCGCCCCACCTCCGGGGGGCATGGAGGTTCGCGATGCCGTCGAGGCCGACGCGGAGCCCCTGGCCGCGCTCGCGGACGCGCCCACCGAGACCATGCGCAACCTCGTCCACGACAGGACCGTGCGGGTGGCCGACGACGGCGGGAGAGCGGTCGGGTTCGTGAGCTTCGACGCCCGGCGCGACGCGGTGCACGTCACGCAGTTCGAGGGGGATCGCGAGGTCGCCGAACGCCTCCTCCGCGAACCCGGCCGGTTCGCCGATGGCGAGGGAATGTCGGTCGAACTCCTCGTCGAGGCCGACCGTGAAGACCTCAGAGCCGCCGCCCTCGATGCGGGCTTCGAGGAGCGCGGTTCCGGGCCGCGGTTCGACGGCGCGGAGACCGTCGCGTTTCGACGCGACCCGTAGCGAGCGCGGCTCGCGACAGGAGCGACCGGCGGACGAACGCGCCCTCGTCATCGGTGGATTCAAACCCGCGATCGATGGAGTGTCACACCAATGGTGCTCGGCGGGCTCCTCCCGGATTCGCCCCTGGCGAACGTCGCCGTCATCCTCGTCGCGACCGGTCTGATCTGGTTCGGCAGCGGCTGGCTGGAGGCGTCCGCCGGACGGCTCGGGAGCTACTACGGCCTGCCGGCGGTGGTACAGGGGTCGGTTGTGGTCGCGGTGGGGTCGAGCTTTCCCGAACTGTCGAGCGTGGTGCTCACCGCGCTCGCGGGCTCGTTCGATATGGGTGTGGGGGCCATCGTGGGCTCGGCGGTGTTCAACGTCCTCGTGATCCCCGCGCTCGCGGGCCTCACCACCGACGACGACCTCGAAGCCAGCCGGACGATCGTCTACAAGGAGGCCCAGTTCTACATGGTCGCCGTCGCGACCGTCGTGGTGACGTTCGCGCTCGCGGTGATCTACAGCCCGGCTCCGGGGACCGAACTCGTGGGGCGGATCACCCGCCCGCTCGCGATGATCCCCCTCCTGCTCTACGGGCTCTACCTCTTCATCCAGTACCAGGACGTCAGCGACTACGACGCCGGGGTTTCGGACGTGACGAACGTCGCTCGCGCGTGGGGAAAACTCGTCGTCGGGCTGGTCGTGATCCTCGTCGCGGTCGAGGCGCTGGTGAACGGGGTCGAGTCGCTGAGCGCGACCTTCTCGATCCCCGAATTCCTCGCGGGCGTGACGATCATCGCGGCGGCCACGAGTTTGCCCGACACCCTCGTGAGCGTGCGTTCGGCCCGCAACGGCGAGGGCGTCACCAGCCTCGGGAACGTCCTCGGCTCGAACACGTTCGACCTCCTCGTGGCGATCCCGGTCGGGGTGTTGATCGTCGGGAGCGCGCCCGTCGACTTCGCGGTGGCGGTGCCGATGCTGGGGGTGTTGACCCTCGCCACGGTGCTCCTGTTCACCACCATGCGAACCGAACTCTCGCTCACCACGGTGGAGTCCTACGCCCTGCTCGCCGCCTACGTGCTGTTCGTGGGGTGGGTCGTGGCCGAGACCATCGGCCTCACGCACGTGATCAAGACCGTCTGAGCCGTCGGGGTGACCGCTGAATCTCGGGGTGAGTCGGGGAGTCGAGCGGCGGCTCAGAACTTCTGGATCGTGAGGTCGAGGGTGTCGAGGTCGACGACCGGCGCGTAGCCCACGTCGGGGTCGATGTTGACGCTGCGCTGGAAACTGGTCTGTTCCTGCCAGCAACCCGAGTTGAGCGCGAGCACGTCGTGGTACTTGCCGTAGCCGAGCTTGTGGACGTGGCCGGTGTGGAAGACGTCGGGGATCTCGTCCATCACGAGGTAGTCCCGCTCCTCGGGCGAGATCCGGATGTGGCCGCCGTACTGGGGCGCGACGTGGCGTTTCTTCAGGAGCTGGTACATCGGCTTGTGGGGTTCCTCGTAGCTGGCTTTCGCCTCGGGGAGTTCGGCGATCACCTCATCGAGGCTCACGCCGTGGTACATCAGGATCTTCACGCCCTCGACGGTGACCATCGAGGGGTTCCCCGAGATCCGGGCGTCGTGGGCGGTCATGATCGAGCGGAGCTCCTCGGTGAATCCCGGTTGGGGTTCGGCCAGCCGGACGGCGTCGTGGTTGCCCGGGATCATCAGGACCTCCATGTCACCGGGGACCTCCTTGAGGTACTCCGAGAAGCGCTCGTACTGGTCGTAGATGTCGACGATGTCGAGTTCCTCGTCCTGGTTGGGGTAGACCCCGACGCCTTCGACCATGTCGCCGGCGATCAGGAGGTACTCGATCTCGGCGGCCGCCTCTGTGTGGAGCCAGTCGGCGAAGGCCGACCAGCGGTCGCGGGCGAACTCCTGGCTGCCGACGTGGACGTCCGAGATGAGGGCGGCGCGGACGTGGCGGTCGGCGGTCGAGGGGCGGTGGTTTCGAGGGACGTCGGGAAAGTGGAGGTCGTCGACGAACAGGATGCCGCCGTCGCCCGCGAGGGTGCCCTCCACGGCGACGACCTCATCGAGGAGGAGTTCGTCGACGACGGAAGCCAGGTCGCGGTCCTTCATGATGAGACAGGGGAAGGTCCCGGTGGTGTCCTCGAGTTCGACCAGCCAGTGGCCGTTCGCGGTCGAGCGGATGTCCGAGATCATCCCGACGATCGCGGCGTCGCTCCCGCCCGCCATCGCGTCGACGGCGTCGGTGGGGCGGTGGTTGACCCGCGAGCGGAGCATCCCCGAGAGCTGTTCGTAGCGGTCGCGAAAGGTCCGCACGAAGTCCTCGTAGGTTCCGGTTCCGGTGGAACGCCCGGTGATGTCGCCGGTCACCGCGAGCGAGCGGCGTTCGGGGTCGTTCGACCGTCCAGCGGCCGTCTCGGCTCCGATCCCGTCGGTCGACCCCTTCGTTTCAACTGGAGAAGGGGTTTCGGCTTCGTCGGGTGAGTCCCGGGTTCCAGTCGAAACGGAGGGGTTGTCGGGATCGATTGTCGAGGTTTCCGGCGGGCTGGACTCGTCGAAGACGGGGGCGCGGTCGGTCGCATCGATGGCCGTCCGGGCGTGGTCGGCGGTGAGCGTGAGCGCGTCGTCCGGGGCGGCGTCGACGGCACGTTCGATCGCGGTTTCGGGGTCGCTCGCACCTGCGATGAGGGTGACGGCCTCGCGCTCGGCGTTGTAGCCGTGGCTGGCGAGCGCGGTGACCACCCGAACCGAGGACGAGCGCGGCACACACGACCTTCCGCGGCGTGGAGCAAAAGCATAGCGGACCCGGCCGTCGGAAGGAAACGTTGAAACGACCGTGAGCGGAAGGGGTGGTAATGGCTTCCGGAGACGGTGGGGATTCGTGGCAGTGGAACGACCGGGAGACCGGCTCCGGGGGCGACGGGGACGACGGCGACGACGGGAACGAGGCGAGCGGCGGCGGGCCGCTCTCGCGTGTGCGGTGGTTCTTCGACACCGACGAGGAGTGGGTGGTGTTCGTTCGAGAGGTGCTTTCGAGCCTCGGGATCGTGGTGGTGATCGGGCTGGTGCTGTTCGGGGTGAGCGGGCTCTGGCCGCCGCTGGTCGCGATCGAGAGCGAGAGCATGACCCCCCACATGCAGAAGGGCGACCTCGTCTTCGTCATGGAGGAACACCGGTTCGCGGGCGGGGCGGCCCAGGACGGAACCGGCGTGGTGACCTACCGGTCGGGGGCCGCCGCGGACTACACCCAGTTCGACGAGCCCGGCGACGTCATCGTCTATCAGCCGGACGGCGACCCACAGGCGACGCCGATCATCCACCGCGCGCGCTTCTGGGTGAACGAGAGCGAGAACTGGTACGAGAAGGCGAACGAGTCCTACCTCGGGACCGCCGAGAACTGCGAGGAGCTGGCGAACTGTCCCGCCCCGCACGCCGGGTTCGTCACGAAGGGCGACGCCAACGACGCCTACGACCAGATCAGTACGGGACTGGACCCGATCAGCGGTCCGGTCGAACCGTCGTGGGTCGTCGGCACCGCCGAACTCCGGATCCCGTGGCTCGGGAAGATCCGGCTGTTCTTCGGCCAGGTGAGCGCGACGCCGAGCGGCTCCGTGGGGAACGAGACCGTTGGAACGGCTGGGACGACGACTCCGACCGTCTCGACGGTGGCTTCGGCCCCGAGCACTGCAATTACCGCACCGACCGCACCTACCGCAACGACCCCAATTACCGGGAACGGACCCGCACCGGCCGCGCCAGCGCCCTGACCATCGACGCGTGTGGGATGGAACTGGGCCTTGGCTCCGCTGATGGGTTCTGGTTCGGCCGGCGTGGACGAGGATTCAGTTGTCGAAGCGCGCCTGGACGAACGGTTTGACGTCCTCGATGTCGCCGAGCCGTGAGTCGCTGGTGAGGACGGCTTCGGTGTCCTCGATGGGTACCGAGAGGTTCATCTCCTTGGTTCGGCCGTAGCGACCCTTCGAGACCACGACCGCGTTGACGATCCCGAGCATGTCGAGTTCGGAGATGAGGTCGGTGACGCGGCGCTGGGTCAGGACGTCGGCGTCGATCTCGTCGCAGAGCCGACGGTAGATGTTGTAGACCTCGCCGGTGTTGATGTTCTTCGCGCCCTTGCGTTCGAGGAGGATGACCGCGAACAGCACGACCTTCGACTGGGTGGGGAGGGTGCGGACCACCTCGACCACCCGGTCGATCTCGATCTTCTCCTGGGCCTCGCGAACGTGGTCCTCGTCGACCCGGTCGGTCTGGCTCCGTTCGGCGAGTTCGCCGGCGGTCCGCAGGAGGTCGAGCGCGCGCCGGGCGTCGCCGTGTTCCTGGGCGGCGAAGGCCGCACAGAGCGGGATGACGTCCTCCGAGAGCGCGTCGTCGACGAACGCGAGCGTCGCGCGCGCGGCGAGGATGTCCCGGAGTTGGGTCGCGTCGTAGGGCGGGAAGACGATCTCCTCCTCGCCCAGGGAGGACTTCACCCGGGGGTCGAGGAACTCGGTGAACTTGAGGTCGTTCGAGATCCCCATGATCGAGACCCGCGAGTTGTCGAGCTCGGAGTTCATCCGCGAGAGATTGTAGAGGGTGTCGTCGCCCGACTTCTCGACGAGTTTGTCGATCTCGTCGAGCATGATCACGACGACGCGTTCGCGGTAGTCCACCGCGTCGAAGAAGGTGGCGTAGACCCGGTCGGTGGGCCAGCCGGTCATCGGCACCGGCTCGAACTCGGCGAGGTCGGCTTCCAGCTCCTCGACCCGGTCCCCGACGTCGTCGACGGTGTCGAACTCGGTTCCGTCGAGCGCCGCCGGGTCCGTCTCGGCACGGTCGGCGAGCTCGCGAACCTCGTCGAGGCGGGTCTCGACGTGTCGCTGGTTGGCCTCGATGAAGGTGTTCGCGAGCTGGGCGAGCACTCGGTACTGGGTGTCGGTGACCTCGCAGTTGATGTACTCGACCTCACAGGGGACGTCGTACTTCTGGGAGGTGGTTTCGAGCTCGTTGCTCACGAACTTCGCGCTCGCGGTCTTTCCCGTCCCCGTCTTGCCGTAGATCAGGATGTTCGAGGGGGTCTCCCCACGGAGCGCGCCGACGAGGATGGTCGCCATGTTGTTGATCTGCTCGTTGCGGTGCGGGAGGCGCTCGGGGGTGTAGGAGGGCCGCAGTACGTCCTTGTTCTCGAAGATCGGGTCGCCGCTCAGGAGGTCGTCGAACAACCCCTGGGAGGAACTCCCCCCACTCCCCCCGCCCTCCGGGGAGGGGGTCGGGTCCGTGACCGGAGCCATCCCGTCGTCGGCGCTCGGGTCGGACGGCGATCCGGGCTCGTCCGTGGAGTGAACCGCGAACGGGTCGGAGTCGGTGGAGTCGGCCTCCGTCGCAGGCCGGCGGCCCGGTCGGTCGGCCTCGCTTGTGGCCTCCTCGACGGCGGGGTCGTCCGGGATATCGAGGTCGTCCCCGATATCAGAGTCATTCGAGAGGTCGGAGTCGTCCGGGAAGTCGGACTCATCCGGGCGAGACTCTTTCGGGATATCGGGGTCGTCGGCGATGTCGGAATCCTCCGTGTCGTCGGGGTCGTTCGCGTCGGCTCCCCCGTTGTCGGCATCGCGCTCTACCTCCGGAGAGGTCTCCTCGCCGTCGTGGTCGTCGGGTGTCGGGTCGTCTCGTGTCATGGCAGTTCGGTGTTCGGAACCCCTTGCTTTCGGATGGAGGACGCACCACGCATACCCGGAAGAGAGCGAATATCATGTGCAGAAGACGGCTACGGGGGTATGAGACGAACGGTGGTACGTGCGTCCGTCGTGAATCGTCCAGCGGAACCAGAGGTGGGGAGTATATTAATCTTGTCGATCGAACGATCGAAGGAATCCGCCGACCCCGGTCGGTCCGATTTCACCGGGTCCGACACTGGCTGGTTCCTCCCTATCCGACCTCTTCCGGTCCCTTCCGATCCTACCGATCCTACCGACCCTACCGACCCTTCCGATCTCGGCGTCGTGGCGCAGAACCCGTTCCGGACGATCCGACTCGACGGACGACGACCACGATTTCGGACCGAACCCCGTGGGAACGGTCCCACTTTCGTTTGCAGGGGGAGTGCACCGTCGTCCGAAGCGAGTTCATCGACGGAAGCGAGCTCCATCAGCGGTCGAACGGATTGGGAGTGTCGCATATCCAATACTTGATGACGGTAGCCCCCCACCCCTTTGTTTCGAGTGGAACGGGGAGAGAGGGGGATGGGGTTCGGAGAGGGAGTTTACCGAGGAAAGAACTAAGTGATAGCCATGAGAACAGCAACCGAAGAAGAGAAAGAGAAATCGTTCTCACTAGTTGTGGTTGTTTCTAGATTCCGTCTAGATCGTCTCTAGATCGTTTCCGTTTACCGTTCTTGATGATCTCTAGACCAGTTCGGACGGGATACCATCGATTCGGTCGAGACCACGCCGAACCACCGTCCCGATCCCATCCACACCGACGGGGCCGATCCGGGTTCCACCCGAAACGAAGGGGTGGGGGTGTCGGCGGGGGATATGCGTGATAGGAATATCTTCGTAGCCACCAGCCTCGCGATACCGGCGGACGTACTACCCAGCGGGTGGAGCGGCTATCCGGACGAGGGGGACGGTATCCAAAGCCTGATACGTGTCTGACGTGGGTTTAAGTGCATGCACCGACGTTCTCCGTCCAGATCCGCCCGGCGGTCGGGCGGGGGGAGATAAATGGGACTGCTCACTGGACTCCGGAACAGCATTTCGAACTTCTTCACGGGCGGGCAGAAACAGCGCCGTATCGGTATCTACGGACCGCCGAACGCCGGCAAGACCACGCTCGCGAACCGGATCGCGCGCGATTGGACCGGCGACGCGGTGGGGCCCGAAAGCCAGGTTCCACACGAGACCCGCCGAGCCCGTCGGAAGGAGGACATCGAGATCGAACGCAACGGCAAATCCGTCACCATCGACATCGTCGATACGCCCGGTGTCGCCACCAAGGTCGACTACACCGAGTTCCTCGACCACGACATGGAAAAGGACGACGCGGTCCGGCGCTCGCGCGAGGCCACCGAGGGCGTCGCGGAGGCGATGCACTGGCTCCGCGAGGACGTCGACGGCGTTATCTACGTGCTCGACTCGGCGGAGGACCCGTTCACGCAGGTCAACACCATGCTGGTGGGGATCATCGAGAGTCAGGATCTCCCGGTTCTGATCTTCGCCAACAAGATCGACCTCGAGGAATCGAGCATCCAGCGGATCAAGAACGCCTTCCCGCAGCACGAAACGGTGCCGCTCTCGGCGCTCGAAGGGGAGAACATGGACGAAGTGTACGAAAAGATAGCGGAGTACTTCGGCTGATGGCCGACGCAGACGACGACCCGAGCATCGGTGCCGGCGACGATGGCAACGGCGAGGACGAGAGCCCCGCCCCGTCCGACAGCGTCCAACTCGACATGATCAGCGGCGAGCGGATGGACCAGCTCACGAGCATGGAGAAGATCCGGCTGATCCTCGATGGGGTCCACGACGGCAACATCGTGATCCTGGAAGAGGGGCTCGACCCCGACGAGGAGTCGAAGCTCATCGAGGTCACCATGACCGAGATCAGCCCCGACGGGTTCACCGGGATCGAGATCGAGACCTACCCCGGGGCCGGCCAATCGAGCGGCGGCATCTTCGACCGCCTGATGGGGCGAAACTCCGACACCAAGCTCACCGTGATCGGGCCGGCCAACCGGCTCGAAACCCTCCACAAGGACGAGACGCTGATCAGCACGCTCGTCACGCGTCGGTAAACCCCAAACCTAGTTCCGACCACCACCCGTACGCCGCCCATGCCGCATCAATGCACCCAGTGTGGTCACACGTTCCCCGACGGCTCGAAGGAGATGCTCTCGGGCTGTCCGGAGTGCGGGGGCAACAAGTTCAAGTTCGAACCCGCCGCCGACGCACGCGCGAGCAGCGCGACTCCCCCTGATTCGGGACCATCCCCATCGGCCGAGAACCCGGCACAGGCCGACGCACGACGCGAGGTCGCTTCCGGGGACGACCACCCTCCTGACACCGCCGACCCGGTCGGTGGCCCCGGCTCGACCGGAAACGAGGGGGTGTCGAACGACGGGCTATCGGAACCACCTACGAACGGGACTGCCGACCCGCCTCCCGAAACCGAGCCGACGGCGGACACGCCCGACCCCGCGAGCGACACGCCCGATCCCGCGGGCGAGTCCGACATGGCGGCGCTCCGGCGCGAACTCGACGACCAGTTCGAGAGCATCAAGATCCTCGAACCCGGCCAGTACGAACTCAACCTGATGGAGCTCTACAATCGGGAAGAGTACATCATCGCGCTCCAGGAGGACGGCCAGTACGTCATCGAAGTCCCCGAGACGTGGCTCGGCGATGACGAAGCCTGATCGGGGCAGCGGGCGACCACCAAAATAAGCACTTAACACACCGCCACGCGAACCCGATCCCATGAGTCAACCAACCAAGATCGTCCTCGGGACGGTCGTCACCGCCGTCGTGGTCGCGCTGGTCGTCATGGTCGCTCTGGGATTCGCCTGAGAGCGGGTTTCGGGCCGGTCAGAGCCCGAGGTACGACGAGGTCGGGAAGAGTCCCACGAGGTAGCCGATGCCCACGATGAACATCGCGACCATGATCGCCATCGCGGGCGGGTCGACGTGTGTGCCCGAATGCGAGTAGAGGAGCCGCTGCATGCCCTCGCCGATGATCCCGGTGAGGCCACCGAAGACGCCCGCGAGGAGGATCGTGAGCACCGGGCTGCCGAACCACGCCGCGCCGACCACCGCACCGACGGACCCGAGCAGGGTGATGTGGTGGGTGACGGGGATCCGCTCGACGCCGAGGTTCAAAAAGAGCAGACTCATCGCGGAGAACGCGTAGCCGAGGAACACGCTGCCGGTCTCGATCCAGATGAACCCGCCGAGCACGCCGCCCACGATACCGATCGCGGTGACGCCGGACCACTTGTACTGGTGGCCGAGCCACGGCTGGACCGTGAGCTGTTCGCGTTCGACACCGCCGTCGGTCATCGGTTTCGTCTCGCCGCGCTCGAACGGCGACATGTCGAGGAGCGACGACCCGGCCGCCGACCCGACGAGCGGGTAGCCGAAGGCCGCCCGCGCGACCAGCGCCGACACCACGACCGCCAGCGCGATGCCGTCGGTGGGAACGCCGAGCCCGCCCGCGACCTGTGTGATCAGCATGCCGAGGAGCCCGAAGACCGCGCCGACCGCGAGGATGTCGGGTTTGGTGCCGTAGGCTTCGGTGATGACCTTCCCCGGGTGGTAGTCCCAGCCCTCGGGCGTCATCTCGGGGTACTTCTTCCCGACGTAGGCCGAGGCCGCCACGCCGGCGGCGAAGGAGACGTGCGGGCCGAACACCATCCCGAACCCGATCGAATCCGTGATGCCGGCGGTAGCGGCACGCTGGATGCCCGAGATACCGCCGACGTCGCCACCCAGCACTTCGAGACCCTCACCGAGGAAGACCGCGAAGCCCGTGAAGACGAACGCGGGGAGCGCGCCGAGCGCCGCCGCGAGCGCGCCGCCGGCGAGGGCGGCGATCGCCATCAGGAGGAACTCTTCGACGCCGAGGCCGATAACGGGGATCTGGAGGAGTGTCTGCATCGGTCAGTCTTCCCGTGCCCAGTCGAGCGAGCGATCGACCGCGTCGTGCCAGCGCTCGTACATCGCGTCGCCCTCGCTGGTCCGCTTCGGGGTGAACTCGCTGTCGACCTGCCAGTTCTTCCGGAGCTCGTCGGCGGTCCCCCAGTAGCCCACCGCGAGCCCCGCCGCGTACGCGGAGCCGAGCGCGGTGGTCTCGTCGACCTCCGGTCGCACGATATCCACACCGAGCACGTCGGCCTGGAGCTGACAGAGGAAGTTGTTCTTGACCGCGCCGCCGTCCACTCGGAGCTCCTCGACCTCGATACCGGAGTCGTGCTCCATCGCCTCGGCGACGTCGCGGGTCTGGTAGGCGATCGATTCGAGCGTCGCGCGGACGATGTGCTCGCGGCGCGTCCCACGGGTCATCCCGACGATGGTCCCGCGTGCGCGCTGGTCCCAGTGGGGCGCGCCCAGCCCGGTGAAGGCCGGCACGAGGTAGACGCCGTCCGTCGAATCCACGCTCCGCGCGAGGTCCTCGGTCTCGCCGGCGTCGTCGATCAGACCGACGTCGCCGAGCCACTCGACCGCCGCGCCGGTGACGAAGATCGAACCTTCGAGCGCGTACTGGACGGGTTCGCCCGAGCGCTGGAAGCCCACCGTCGTAAGCAGGCCGTTGTCGCTCTCGACGGCCTCCTCGCCGGTGTTGAGCAGGAAGAAGGAGCCCGTTCCGTAGGTGTTCTTCGCGTCGCCTTCGTCGAAACACGTCTGGCCGAACAGCGCGGCCTGCTGGTCGCCGAGCGCGCCCGCGACGGGCACCTCGGCCCCCAAAAAGCCGTCCGGGTCCGTGGTGCCGTAGTAGTCCTCGTCGCTGGAGGGCCGAACCTCGGGCAGGGTCGCGCGCGGAACCCGGAACTCCTCCAAGAGCTCGTCGTCCCACGCCATCTCGTGGATGTCGAACAGCATGGTTCGCGAGGCGTTGGTCACGTCAGTGACGTGATTGCCCGTGAGCTTCTCGATAAGCCACGAGTCGATGGTGCCGAAGTGGAGGTCGCCGGCCTCGGCCCGTTCGCGGGTGTCGGCGGGCCGTGCGCGCTGGAGCTTGATCGGGTCGGCGTTGTCGAGGAGCCACTCGGCCTTGGTGGCCGAGAAGTAGGCGTCGGGCTGGAGTCCGGTCTTCGCCTGGATGGTCTCGGCCTTCCCGTTCGCTTCGAGCTCCTCGACCCGGTCGGTGGTCCGGCGGTCCTGCCAGACGATCGCGCGGTGGATCGGCTGGCCGGACTCGGCGTCCCAGAACAGCGTGGTCTCGCGCTGGTTGGTGACCCCGATGGCTTCGAGCTGGGTGGCCTCGATCCCCGCGCTGTCGAGGGCTTCGCGTACCACCGACTGGGTCTTCTCCCAGATCTCGACCGGGTCGTGCTCGACCCAGCCGGGTTCGGGATAGAACTGTTCGTGTCGTTCGTAGGCGTTGGCGACGACTCGGCCCTCGTGGTCGAAGACCATGAATCGGGTGCCCGTCGTTCCCTGGTCGACCGCGCCGACGTAGGTGTCTGGTGTCATGAGTGGGTGCCCGGCTTCGGGCGAACGACACCGTTCTTTACTGGCGGTGCCGTATTACCCGTAACGAATACTGTCGTTCATGATAAAACTTTCCACGTCACGGCGTCGACGACGCGAGGTCGTAGAGCCGGCGGAAGACCAGCGCCGGAAAACACGGTTCGAGCCCGCTTGGTGGGCGTCCCAGCCCGTCGGTTCGGTCGGTTGAGACCCGTCGGACGACACCCGAATCGGCGAGTTCGTAGAGGATTCGTTCGACCGTCGTCGCCGACAGCCCCACCGTGTCGGCGGCCGCCACCCCGGCCGCCGCCGCGCGAACCGACTCCCGGTCGGTGGCTCCGAGGTCGAGGAGTTCCCGGAGGACGCGCTGGCGGTTCGCCGGGAGCGAGCGAACCCGACCGATCGCGGCACACGGCCGGGGAACCCCCTCGATACCGGCGTCGAGCGCGTCGGACCGGACCCTGTCCTCGCCGGCGTCGTCGGCGACCACCGCGGCCCCGAACACCGCGGCGAGCGCGTCGTGGGCGTCCCCGTCGGCCCACTCGGCGACTCGACGGGTCGCTTCGTGGTCGAGCGTGCCGCGCGCGAGCCCCGCCGACGCCCGGTCCGACAGGATGTCAGCGAGGAGGTACGACGGGGCGGAGTCGATCCCGATCGTTTCGCTCGGGGACGGGTCGAGCTCCTCGGGCGGCGGCCGCCCCACGCCGACCCACGCCACCGACCCCGAGACACCGTCGAGGAACTCGGCGACGGCCCGTAGCGACGGGGTCTCGGGGTCGCCGAGATGGTCGACCGCCACCACGGCCCGCCGACCCGATGAGGCGACGTGGTCGGCGAGCAGCGACCGGAACCGGCTCGTGCTGACGCCGTTTTTCGGCACCGATTCGTCGACCAGTTCGTCGAGGATGGCGTGCCGGAGCGCGAACTCGGTCGTGGCGTGGCGGGCGTCGACGTAGCCGAAGGTGACGGTCGCGGCGTCGTCGACCCGGGTGGTGGTGTGGATGCTCGCGCGGGACCCGCCCTCCAGCCTCCGGAGTTCGCCGAACAGCGCGGTGACGAGCGCCGACTTCCCGGCCCCCTTCGGCCCCCAGACGTAGGTGTTCGGTGGGATCGTCCCCTCGAACGCGGGGTCGAGCCGGTCGAGCAACCGTTCGAGGACCGGCCCCCGTCCAACCGGGTCCCGGACGTGGGCGGCGGGATTCACTGCTTCGGGGTCGCGGATCACCTGCGGGCCGTTTTCGGCGTGATAGCGGCGGGCGATGCGGTCTCTGATGTCCATTGCTGGGTTCGGACGACCGTCGGGCGTCCACCCGCGAGCCGTCGTCTATCCACGACTCACGTCCGGATTCAATAAGCATTATTATACGGGAACAGAGGTCGAACGCTCCGGATCGTCGTTCGTCGGTCGTCTCTCGTTCGCCAGCGCCCGGTTCGTACTTTACTGCCGGCTCGACACGTGGGGCTCGACGGAGGAGGATGAACTCACGCGGGCGTTATCGGGAGGTCGTGGTCGTCGAGCAGGAGGGCTTTCGCGGTCTCGAACTCGTCCGCCGCGAGCGGGGTCCGCGTACAGACCCCGATACGGCGCTTCTTCGCGTCGCCGTACTCGCGGTAGCGAACCACGATGTGCGGGGCCCTGAGCGGCCGTTTCTGACGCGGCTCGACCGACGCTACCGCCCGAAGCGGGATCGTCCGGTCGTCGGTGTAGCCGCGGAACCGCCGTCGGACGAATCGACGAAGGACGTGGACGGCGTACGCCATCCCGAAGACGACCACGACGATGCCGACCCCGAGGAGGAGCAATCGCCAGTCACCGAACAGCGCGCGATAGACGAGTTGACCGACCGAGAGCGCTCCGAGTAGAACCACGCCCACGAATCGGAGGACACCCCGTTCGTATCGTCGCTCGTGGGAGCGCTTGGCGTTCTTCAACCCGCGCCCGACCCGTTCTCGAACCCCGAGCGATTCGAGGCGGATCTCGCCGTGCTCGACGACGCACCAGCCCTCCCTCGTCCGGAACCGTCCCATCGTTTCGATCCGGTCGGGGGCCGAACAAATCCTTTGTGTCGACGGGGGAGCGAGAAACTCAGAACTCGCCCCGGACCTCGCCATCGGGGTCGAGCGAGACCACCCCGTCGAACAGGTCGCGGTAGCCCTCGACGACGCTGTCCTCGTGGACCTCGCGCGCGAGGTGGAAGACGCCGACGGCGTCGTACTCGCCCAGGAGGTCGAGCAGGGCTTCGACGGCCTCGCGGGCGCGTTCCTCGTCGGCGTAGTAGACCATCTCGGTGATCGAATCGACGCTGATCCGGAGTTTGCCGTCGTGCGAATCGAGGAACTCGCGGGCGGTCTCGACGATCCCGTCGAGGTCGTCGGGGGCGGCGACGTACCGGACGCCCTCGCCCGACCGTCGCGAGTAGCCACGCTCGATGCTGAGGGTGTCGAGGATGGTGGCCTTCTCGCGGTCGACCTCGTAGTGTTCGAGCTTCTGTTCGACCTCGCGGGCGGTGGTTCGGGTCGAGATGACCAGGAAACGGTCGGTGTCGGTGTTCAGGAAGTCGGTGTCGATGCGGTCGGTCTCGCCGGTGCTCGGGTGGACCAGGAGCACGCCGGTCCCGCCGGGAATCGTCTCGGGGGTGTCCTCGACCGCGAGCGTATAATCCATGCGCGAACCGGGATGGCGACCCCCTTAATCCCACCGACGTCAGAACACGCTGTCGGCGGTGGCCGCCCCGACCACGCTGAACACCGACGCGATGGCGATCGCGTGGAGGGTGACCATGGGCCACCGGGACCGGGGGACGTCGAGGCCCGCGAGGAACGTCCACGGCGCGCCGAAGACCGCCATCAGGATGGCGACCGAACCGAACGAGACGCACATCAGCGAGACGAACCGGATCGGGACCCCGCCGACCTCCGCCTCGGCGTCGGGGTCGCGGTCGGCGTCGGCCTGATAGAGCGCGCCGTAGCCGATCGCGAACACCATCCCGACCGCGACGAGCCACTGAACCGTCGAGGTCTCGGCTGCCGCCACCCAGACCTCCTCGGTGATCACGAACGGGCCGGCGAGCAGGAACCCGCCGACGATCTGCTGGGCGAAGTCCGCGACCTTGAACCGGGATATCCGTCTCCGCGCCATGCCCGTGGGTTATCCCCGGTCCTCAAGACGCCTCCGCTCTCGAAGCCGGCCCACGCCGAACGGGTTTTCACGGCGACCCGCCTCGTCCGGCCATGAGCGCTCGCGAGGAGTTCGACGCGTGGGCCGCCGACGGCCGCGACCGGGGGATGGAGGAACGCCACTGGCACACCGCGAAACACGTCCTCGGACGGATGCCGGTCGAGTCGGGCGAACGGATTCTCGACCTCGGAACGGGGAGCGGCTACGCCGCCCGGGCGCTCGCCGACGCCGCGGACGCTCGCGCCTGCGGGCTCGACGGCTCCCCCGAGATGGTCCGTAACGCGCGGTCGTACGCCGAGGACCCCCGAGTGGAGTTCCTCGTCGGCGACTTCGGTGCGCTGCCGTTCGCCGACAGCTCGTTCGACCACGCCTTCTCGATGGAGGCGTTCTACTACGCTGCGAGCCCCCACGAGACCCTCAAGGACCTCCGACGGGTGCTCCGCTCGGGGGCCACCTTCTCCTGTGCGGTGAACTACTACGAGGAGAACACCGCGAGCCACGAGTGGCAGGACTCGATCGAGATCCCGATGACCCGCTGGAGCATGGACGAGTACCGCGCGGCCTTCGACGAGGCGGGCTTTCACGTCGCGGCGCAGGACACGATCCCCGACCGCGAGATCGAGATACCACCCAGTGACGAGTTCCCGACCGAGGGCTTCGAGAGTCGCGAGGCGATGGTCGAGCGCTACCGGACCCTCGGAACCCTGCTGACCGTGGGCGTCGTCCCCTGACCCGACCCGCGCGAAGTGTGAGTAACATGGTCCGGTTTCTTCGGTCCTTTTTCCCCTGCTACTTCGGTCCTTTTTCCCCTGCTACCGGGACCACGCGGCTGCTCACGGTCGGTCGGCCCGTGGTTTCGACTGGAACCGTCCAGAAACCAGCAGAAGTTGCCGCTATACGTGGAGCACTGGCGGAACCTGCCGAATGTATCGGTAATATATGCCCCGGGCGTGAAAAGGGGAGTGGACATGAGTGACTACGCAAACGACGTACTGGTGTCGGCGGACTGGGTCGAGGAGCATCTCGACGAGTTCCAGGACGAGGACTCGGGCTATCGACTGCTGGAAGTGAACAACCCCACCGTCACGGCGGACTCCGAGTACACCGCCTACGAGGAGGGCCACGCGCCGGGCGCGATCTTCTTCGACTGGGAGGAGGACTTCACCGACCAGCAGACCCGCGACATCCTCTCGAAGGACGCCTTCGAGGAGACGATGGGCGAGGCGGGCATCACCGAGGACGACACGATCGTGTTCTACGGTGGCGGTCGGGTCCCCAACTGGTTCGCGCTCTTCGCCTACTGGCAGGCGAAGTACTACGGCCACGAGGACGCGAAGGTGCTCGACGGCGGGAAGGGCTACTGGGTCGCCAACGACTACCCGCTGACCGAGGAGGCACCCGACTTCAGTGCTCAGGAGTACACCGCCCGCGGTCCCTTCGAGTCGATCCGCGCCTACCGCGACGACGTCGACACGGCCATCGACCAGGGCCTGCCGATGGTCGACGTGCGCTCGCCCGAGGAGTTCTCCGGCGAGGTCATCGCCCCCGAGGGGCTCAACGAGACCGCCCAGCGTGGCGGCCACATCCCCGGCGCGTCGAACGTCCCGATCGCGACCATCCTGAACGACGACGACACGTTCAAGAGTCCCGACGAACTCCGCGAACTCTACGCCGAGGCCGGCGTCGACGGCGAGGAGTCCACCATCGCCTACTGCCGCGTCGGCGAGCGCTCCTCGATCGAGTGGTTCGCGCTGCGCGAACTCCTCGGCTTCGAGGACGTCCGCAACTACGACGGCTCCTGGACCGAGTGGGGCAGCATGATCCGCACCCCGATCGAGACCGGCGACGGCAACTAAGACTCCCGAACCCGACTTTTATTTCGAGGCGTGCCCGGTCACCGACCACCCCGAGGACCACCCTCCGCCATCGCGCGTCGTCAGACGTTTCCCTTGATGATGTCGGCAACCCGCCCTCGGTCGAACAGCCGTTCGGATTCGGCGAACTTGGGATACGGGCCGCCGTCGTAGTCGGGCCACGTCCCGAACCGCTCGGGATAGAGCTGTTTCGCGACCATCTCCGTCTGGAAGAGGTTCATGATCGGGCCGCCGTACCGGGCGCTGAGCGGATAGACGCGGTCGTTTTTCACCGCCGCGATCTCGCTGGCGACCGGGTCGTTCCGGAGGTTCCGCTTTTGCGCCCGCCAATCGCCCGCCCGAGCGAACGCGTTCTCGACGAGGACGACCTCCGGGTCGGCTTCGGCGAGCGCCTCCAAACCGATCGTCTTCGCCTCCGAGACGTCGTCGAACACGTCGTCGACG
Source organism: Halococcus hamelinensis 100A6 (assembly GCF_000336675.1). NCBI lineage: Archaea > Methanobacteriati > Methanobacteriota > Halobacteria > Halobacteriales > Halococcaceae > Halococcus > Halococcus hamelinensis. The sequence goes on from NZ_AOMB01000008.1 coordinate 33,181, forward strand.
CCGAACGGACGCGTGTGAGAGCGAATGAACCCCGGCCCGTTCATGTGGAAGACCCAGATCTGGCTCAGGTCCGGTGACGTCATGACCCGTGCCGTCCGCGGCCGGTCACCGCTCGTCGGGAGCGTGGAGGCGACCGTCTCGTCCAGATCGGCCTTGACGTCCGAGAGCGCGTTGTAGCGTGCTTGCTCCTTGAAGACCTGTGCGACCCTCTCGAAGACCTCCCAGAGGGAGTAGTACTGATACCGGTCCGCCCAGTCCGCCGGCGGGTCGGCGTGGTTCCGACTCAGCGCGTTCCCGAACCACGGTGCGACCGCCGTCCGGACTTCCTCGACGTCCGCGGTATCCCACGCGTCCATCGTCGAGACGTACGCCGGGTCGGCCAGGTGGAGGTCGCTATCGAGCTCGTAGAGCGCTTCCTTGTCGGGGTTCCACGAGTCGTAGAGACCCGACCAATCCACCGAGACACCGTCGAGCCGTTCGAGGACTTTGTCGTAGTTCCCCTCGAAATTGGCGGGGCTGTACATCGCGTTGAGCGCGTCGCCGTGCCCGAGCGCGACCACCATGTCCGTGTGATGCACGAGAACGGTGAAGACGCTCTCCGGGGGCGTTTCGAACTCGACGGTGCCCGCGGGGGCCATCGTCACCGAGTACGACCCGTCCGACGCGTCCGTCTCGGTTCTCGAAGCGGACTCCGTTCCGGCTCCGTCCGTCGTCCGAGCTGGCGTCGTCCCCGATCCATCGCCGGAACAGCCGGCGAACAATCCGCCGCCGACGACCGCTCCGCCGTACTTCACGTACTCCCGCCGGGTCGGTGCCTCACGACCGCCGTCTTCGCTCGCCATGCGTTTTAGGCTCGGCTAAAACGTGATAACGGCTTCGATCTTTAGGCGAACCTAATCCGAGTGGCCGGCGAGCGGTCGTTGCTCGAACTCGCCGATATCCTCTCCGACGAGGAAGCCGAGGAACTCGAAGCGGCGATCGAAGGGAGTCGAAGACGGTCGCGGGAACGGTCCGACGAAATCGTCCGTCGATTCGAGGCGTCCTGATCAGCCCTCGAAGCCGTCCTCGAACCGGAAGGTCCCGTCGCGCTGGACGACCTCGCCGTCGACCTCGATCCGGGAGTCCTCGCCCATGTCGACGATCATGTCTACGTGCTGGGCGCTCTGGTTCTGCTCGTTGCCCTCGCCGACGTTGTCGTCGTAGGCCCGTCCGACGGCCATGTGGACCGTATCGCCCATCTTCTCGTCGAAGAGCATGTTGTAGGTGAAGCGGTCGATGTCGCGGTTCATCCCGATGCCGAGTTCCCCGAGTCGGCGCGCGCCCGCGTCGGTGTCGAGGATCGTTTCGAGGAGGTCCTCGTTCTTCTCGGCGCTGTGTTCGACCACCTCGCCGCCCTCGAAGCTGAGCTGGACGTCCGTAATCTCGCGCCCACGGCGGTAGACCGGCTTGTCGAAGTGGACCGCGCCCTCGACGGAGTCGGGAACGGGGGCGGTGAACACCTCGCCGCCGGGCAGGTTGTGGGTGTCGGTGTCGTTGATCGCGAGGTTGCCCGCGATCGACATCCGAACGTCGGTGCCCTCACCGGAGACGATCCGGACCTCCTCGCCGGGGTCCAGGACCTCGACCAAGTTCTCCTGGAACTCGGCCTGGGCGTCCCAGTCCTTCAGGACCGCGTCGTAGACGAAGTTCTCGTAGGCCTCCGTACTCATCTCGGCGAGCTGGGCGTTCGCCGGGGTGGGGTACTGGGTCAGGGTCCAGCGGTCCGAGAGCCGTTCGTTCAGGATCGGGCCGTGGGCCTTCTCGTAGGCCGCGTTCACGTCGGGGTCGACGTCGCCGAGCTCGGTGACGTTCCCGTGGCCGCGGACGATGGCGTGGCAGTCGGCCGCCTCGATCAGCGCCTGCTGGTGGGCGGGGGTCTCGAACTCGACGCCCGCCTCGTCGGCGGCCCGGAGGTAGGCCCGGATCGCCCGCCCGCTCCGGTTGGTCCGGATCGCGAGCGGGTGGGCGTCGCGCTCGCCCGCGATCTCGTAGAGCGCGGTCACGAGTTCGTCGGCCGCGGGTTCGGCCTTGATCACGAAGTCGTCGCCCGCCGAGAGGTCGAGCGCGTCGGCGATCAGGAGGGCGTGTTCGCGGATACGTGGGTCCATAGCCGAGGATCGCCTCGATTCCGCAAACCAGTTTCGGAAGCCGGATCGCGGTTGCCGGTCGCCGAAGACCACCCCATCCGAAACAGTTCGGCCAAACGGGAATCCCCAGCCCGACGCGGGGCGGTTGGCGCGCGGGAGGGCCGTAGGCCCGATCGCGCGAGGGATGAGCGACGTAAGTGAACGAAGTGAACGAGCGGAGCGAATCGACTGGGGAAGTGTGTGGCCGTCGCGGGTGGTGTAGTGCGGTAGCGTGTGGTGCGGCAGCGGAGCGGTCCCTCGTTCGAGTCGTGTGAGTTGTGGTCCTCGCTACCGAATCCTATCACAGATCCGTCCCGAGAGAACGATCAATTGCCTGAACTACTCCTCGAAGCCGTCCTCGAACCGGAAGGTACCGTTTCGCTGGACGACCTCCCCATCCACCTCGATCCGCGACTCCCGGCTCATGTCGACGATCATGTCCATGTGGAGCGCGCTGTCGTTTCGCTCCCGGTCCTCGCCGACGGTCTCCTCGTAGGCCATCCCGAGCGCGAGGTGGATCGTATCGCCCATCTTCTCGTCGAAGAGCATGTTGTACGTAAACTCGTCAATATCGCGGTTCATCCCGATGCCCAGCTCGCCGAGTCGGCGCGCGCCCGCGTCGGTGTCGAGCGCCGCCCTCAGAACGTCCTCGTTCTTCTCGGCGCTGTGCTCGACCACCTCGCCCCCTTCGAACGAGAGCGAGACGTCGGTGACCTCCCGACCCTGCGCCATCACGGGTTTGTCGAAGTGGACCTCGCCCTCGACGGAGTCGGGGACCGGAGCGGTGAACACCTCGCCGCCGGGCAGGTTGTTCTCGCCGTGGTCGTTCTCCGTCACCATGCCATCGACGCGCATCGTGAGGTCGGTGCCCTCGCCCGAGACGATCCGAACCTCGCTGGCGGGGTCGAGGACCTCGACCATTCGTTCCTGGTGTTCGCGCTGGGCCTCCCAGTCCTTGTTGACGGCCCGGTAGACGAACTCCTCGTAGGCCTCCGTACTCATCTCGGCGTCCTGGGCGTTGCCAGCGGCGGGGAACTGGGTGCCACACCACCGCTTTTCGCTCATGACCGTCTCGCCGATCGGCTTGACGGCCCGCCGGTAGGCGGCGTTGGTCTCGGGCTCGACGTCGCTCCCCTCGTTGGTGTTCGCCGCCGCCTTGACCGAGACGAACACGTCCGTCTCCTCGATCGACGCCATCCGGTGGCTCGGGAGTTCGAAGTCCGCGGGGTCGCTCGCACGCTTGAACGCGCGGAGGGCTCGGTCGCTTCCGAGCGAGACGGCGGGGTTCGCGCCGCGCTCGCCGAGCTTCTCGTAGAGTGCGACCACCAGGTCCTCGGCTTCGGGCGGGGCGACGATCTGGACGTTGTCGCCCGCTTCGACGTTCGTGGAGTGCTCGACGACGATCTCGGCGTGCTCGCGAACGCGTGGGTCCATCCGTTTCCTCCACACGTCTCCCGCAAACCGATTGCGGAATCAGCGATGCACACCGGATCCCCCACCCACGCGACGACCGGCCGGCTTTAGTTCCCGCCGCTCCTTCGCTCGCCATGACCGAGTTCAGTCCCGAGAAGTTCGAGGACAAGTACACGCACTACTTCCCCGAACTCCAGACCGCCTACAAGAACGCCTTCGGGACCATGAACGACGCGTACGACTCCCAACTGATCCACGCCATCGACCAGCAGGTGCTGAACGAGTCCGAACCGTTCTACGACGAGGAGAGCGGGTTTCGGGTCGACCTCCCCGAGAACCCGACCGAGCGCGTGACGGCGGTGGTGGTCGAGGACGAGAAGCTCGACGCCATCCTCGACGAGTACGTCGAGCGGATCGAGGCGGAGCTGGCGCGGGTGTTCGGGGTCGATCGTGACAGTCCAAAGGCCTAAGACGCCGGACACCCTCGGATCAGGTACATCATGAGCGTCGAAACCGAACGGAGCGAGGACGAACTTCGCGAGGCGATCTCGAACTTCCTCCGCCGGAACTTCCCCCAGATCCAGATGCACGGCGGGAGCGCGGCGATCCAGGGTCTCGACCGCGAGAGCGGCGAGGTCACCGTCGCGCTCGGCGGCGCGTGCTCGGGCTGTGGGATCTCGCCGATGACGATCCAGGCGATCAAGAGCCGGATGGTCAAGGAGATCCCCGAGATCAACAAGGTCCACGCCGAGACGGGCATGGGCGGCATGGACGCCGACATGGGCGAGGGCGGCTTCGGCGGCGGCGGAATGAGCCCCTCGTTCCCCGGCGAGACCACCGAGGACGACGAAGGCCCCCAGGCCCCCTTCTAACGCCGTACCTCACCTCTCGTTTCGTTCTTTATCCCTCGAAGCGCCAGCGCCGGTCAGTCGCTGGTGCCCTCACCGGGGGGGTCGATATCGAGGCCGAACTCGGCGGCCTGGGTTCGCCAGAACTCCTCGTAGGCCTCCTCCTGTTCGTCGACGGTGCTCTCGCCGTCGTTGACCCGGTTGAGCTTGAGGTCGACCTCTTCGAGGAGGCGGTCGCCGACGTCGCCGCCGATGACCCCGTTCTGGACGGCCTCGCGGATCGCGTTCTTCTCGCGCTGGAGGAGGCGGCGCTCGCCGATCAGAAGCTCCTCGCGCCGGAGGTCGGGGTTCTCCTGCATCAGCTGTGAGATCGCCTCCCGGAGGTCCTCGCGTTCCTCCTCGTACTCCTCGGTGAAGTCGTCGTAGACGTCGCTCGGGATGTCGCCGCGCTTGCGGAGGCGCTCGGCGGCGTCGAGCGCGGCGTCGGTGGCGCGCGCCCGGCCGTTGAGCAGTTCGTAGAGACGTTGGTCGTCCGTCCGGGTGGCGATCCCCAGCCTGTCGAGGAGTCGCGACATCGTGAGCCCTTGGACGACGAGGCTGAACGCGACGACGCCGAACACCATCGCGCGGAGCTCGTTGCCCGGCGGGAAGCCCGAGGGGAGCCCGAGCACCAGCGCGACCGGGATCGAGCCGTGGAGCCCGCCCCACACCATGACGTGCTGGTAGTCCCGGGGCACGCCGTTCGGCGAGAACTGGTTGGTGATCGCGGTGAGCGGATAGACCGCGACGACGCGCGCGAGGAGCACGAGCGGGATCGCGACCACGATCGGCACCGCGAACTCGGCGAGCTGTCGGACGGGCGTGGTCGCGCCGATCGCGACGAAGATGAAGGTGTTGACGATGAACGCAGCGGTCTCGAGCGTGTTGAAGATCGAGAGCTTGGTCTGGGGGCTCATCGCGTACTCGACGCCGCGGTTGCCGATGAACAGCCCCGCGACGACCGTCGCGATCACGCCCGAGACGTGGAGGTAGTGTTCGGCGAGCAGGAAGCTCCCGTAGGTGAGGATGAGGGTGAGGACGATCTCGGTCATGTGTTCGTCGAGGTTGACCATCACCCGGTAGACCGCGTAGCCCGCGACCAGCCCGACCACCACGCCGCCGACGCTCGACAACGCGATCTCGAAGGCCGTGCTGGCGAGCCGCGAGAGGCTGAGGAGCTCCGAGGCGGGCGTGTTCGTTCGTATCGACTCCTCGGTGAGCGCGAGCAGCGCCGAGAAGATCACGACGCCGACGCCGTCGTTGAGCAGGCTCTCGCCCTCCACCAGCGTCGAGAGGCGTTCGGGCGCGCCGAGTTCGTCGAACAGCGCCAGCACGCTCACCGGGTCCGTCGGGAGGATCATCGCGGCGAACAGCAGCGAGACCAGGAGGGGGAAGCCGAAGGCGTACTGGCCCACGAACCCCAGCACGACGACCGAGAGGATCACCCCGGGGACCGCGAGCGCGAGGATCGGCCCGAGGTTCGCCCGGAAGGATTCGAGGTCGGTCGTGGCCGCGCCCTCGAACAGGAGGGGTGGGAGCAACACGAGGAGGATCAGGTCGTGTGAGAGTTCGATGGCGAAGAGTTGGACCCCGAATATCGCCTGGATCCCGGAGACCGCAAAGCCCGCGATCAACAGCGCGATAGTGTAGGGAAACCGTCCGACCTTCGCGACGAACACCCCGACGCCCGCTGCGAGCAGGAACACCACGAGGAGGTCGATCTCGGTCGCCGCGACCGTCTGTGCCAGCATTACCCGGCCTACACCACACCGCCTGTTAAACACCGCGCCTGCATCCGCTACTCGACCGACGTCGGCGGTCGAAACCGGGTGAGACCGTGTGGCTCCGCGACCCAAACGGCGTTACTTATTTGCGGTGGTCTCCACGGTGGGGTATGGACACCGCGCCAGACAGGAACGTCCTGTTCGTCGTCATGGACACGGTGCGGAAGGACCACCTGTCGTGTTACGGCTACGACCGCGACACCACCCCCGGACTCGACGGCTTCGCCGACGAAGCCGCCGTGTACGAGGAGGCGGTCGCCGCCGCGCCCTGGACACTTCCCTCCCACGCCTCGATGTTCACTGGATTGTACCCCGGCGACCACGGCGCAACCCAGGAGAACCCGTATCTCGAAGGACACGCCACCCCCGCGCAGTCCCTCGACGACCACGCGAGCTCGTGTTACTCCTCGAACGCGTGGATCACGCCCTACACCCGACTGACCGACGGGTTCGACGACCAGGACAACTTCTTCGAGGTGATGCCAGGCGACTTCCTCTCGGGCCCGCTCGCGCGCGCCTGGAAGACGATGAACGACAACGAACGCCTCCGGAAGCTCGCCGACCGGATCGTCGAGATCGGCAACGTCTTCCACGAACGCCTCGCGGGCGGCGGCGGTGCGGACTCGAAGACACCCGCCGTCATCGACCGGACCATCGAGTTCATCGACGAGAGCGAGGAGCCCTTCTTCTCGTTCGTGAACCTGATGGACGCCCACCTGCCGTATCATCCGCCCGAAGAGCACAGAGAACAGTTCGCGCCGGGGGTCGACTCCACCCAGGTCTGCCAGAACTCGAAGGAGTACAACGCCGGCGCGCGCGACATTTCGGAAGCGGAGTGGGAGTCGATCCGGGGGCTCTACGACGCTGAGATCCACCACGTCGACGCCCAGCTCCACCGGTTGTTCAAGTGGATGCGCGCCAACGACGAGTGGGAGGACACCCTCGTCATCGTCTGTGCCGACCACGGCGAGCTCCACGGCGAACACGACCTCTACGGCCACGAGTTCGGCGTCTACGACCCGATCGTGAACGTCCCGCTGATGGTGAAACACCCCGACCTCGAACCGGGGCGATACGACGAGCAGGTCGAACTCGTCGACCTCTATCACACGGTGCTCGACCACGCCGGGGCCGAGGGCAAGGGCGTCACGTTCGACCCGAACCGATCCCTGCTCTCCGAGTCCCATCGCACGTTCGACGGCGGCGAGAACGCGTTCGTGGAGTACTATCGACCCGTCGTCGAGCTGAATCAGCTCGAAAGCAAGGCCGCCGAGGCCGGGATCGACCTCCCGAAGGACTCACGATTCTATTCCCGGATGCGGGCGGCCCGGCGACCCGACGCGAAGTACGTCCACAACGAGCGGATCGCCGACGAGGCCTACCGGCTCGACACCGACCCCGGCGAACACGACGACCTCGCGGGCGAGGACGACCCGGCCATCGCGGCCGTGGCCGACGCACTGCGGGAGTTCGAGGCGGACCGCGACCCGTGGGGCACCGTCGAGGGCGGCAGCGACGACGAGGTGCTCTCGGAGATGGGCGGCGACGCGAAACAGCGGCTCGAGGATTTGGGCTATATCGAATAGATGGACACCAGCACCACACGACCCGACGGCGGCGTATCGCGCCGGCGATTCCTCCGGACGACCGCGGTTGCGGGCGGGGTCGTGGGGCTCGGCGGCACCGCGGGGGTGCGCGCCCAGACCCAGCAGCCGGAGACGATCGAACTCGGCGGCGACACCGCCGGCTGGGTCGGTCGGTCACCCGATTCGATCGAGGGCGACACCAACCCCACGATCGAGCTCGACGCCGGTACCAAGTACCGGATCACCTGGGAGAACGTCGACGGCAAGCCCCACAACATCGTGATCTCGAACCGCTCGGGCGGGACGATGAAACGAACCGAGGTCATCACGGAACGGGGCGCGACCCAGTCGGTGACGTTCACCGCGACCCCGAAGACCGGGAGCTACGTCTGTGAGGTCCACCCGACCTCGATGCGTGGCGAGTTCGACCTCGGCGAGGACGCCGCCACCAGTTCGGAAGGATCGGTGAGCAACGAGGAGCTCTACTTCCCGAAGGGTCCGTCGGTGCGGCTCGAAACCGTCGTCACCGAGGGTCCCGACTCGCCGCTGGATTTCGTCGTACCGCCGAACTCGAGCGATACCTACTACATCGTCGACCGGTCGGGTGGGGTCTACCGCTACACCGAACGGCAGGGATTGCAGTCCGAACCGTTCATCGACGTCAGCGACAGGCTCGCGGAGATCATCGGCGAGATGGGGCTCGTCGGGATGGCGTTCCACCCGGACTACCAACAGAACAGAAAGTTCTACCTGCGCTACAGCGCCCCGAGCCGGGAGGGGACGCCCGAGGACTACAACCACACCGAGGTGCTCGCCGAGTTCACGGCGAACGACGACGGTACCAGCGCCGACCCCGACTCCGAGCGCACGGTCATGGAGATCCCCCATCCCCAGGAGATACACAACTCCGGGTCGATGGCGTTCGGGCCCGACGACGGCTATCTCTACCTCGGGATGGGCGACGGCGGCGGCGGGAGCGACAACAACCTCGGCCACGTCGAGGACTGGTACGAGCCCCTCGAAGGCGGCAACGGGCAGGACGTCACCGAGAACCTCCTCGGGAGCATCCTCCGGATCGACGTCGACAGCCGGGACGGCGAGAAGGCCTACGGCATCCCCGAGGACAACCCGCTCGTCGGGCGGGACGGGCTCGGCGAGCACTACGCCTGGGGCCTGCGCAACCCCTGGCGGATCGGATTCTCGAACGGCGACCTCTACGCCGGCGACGTGGGGCAGAACTCCTACGAGGAGATCAACCTGATCGAGAAGGGCAACAACTACGGCTGGAACATCCGCGAGGGGCGTCACTGCTTCGACCCGCGGGCGCAGGAACCCTCGGAGGTGAGCACCGACGGCACCTGCCCGACGAAGACCCCCGACAACGTCCGTGGCGGCGAGCCGCTCGTCGACCCGATCATCGAGTACCCCCACGCCTACAGGGGTCGGGGCGTCGGCGCGTCGGTCATCGGCGGCTACGTCTACACCAACGACCGCGTGCCGGCACTCACGGACACCTACGTCTTCGGTGACTTCCGGAAGAACATCGACATCGAGGAGCCGAGCGGCTCGCTGTTCGCCGCGACGAAGGGGCGAAACGGGGAGTGGTCGACCGAGGAGGTCACGGTCGCGAACGGCGACGAGGGCCGGATCGGGAACTTCGTGCTCGCCATCGGCCGGGACAACGACGGCGAACTCTACGCGCTGACCACGACCGACCACGACCCCGGCGAGGGGACGGGAACCGTCTCCCGGATCGTCCGTGACCCGTCGAACGCCGGGACGACCGGCAACGCGACCGCGGGGAACGAAACGGCCGGGAATGCAACTGCAGGGAACGCGACCGCTGGTAACGCCACCGTCGGAACCGACGCCGCGGCGAACGGAACCGCGAACGCGACGGCCGACGCCAACGCGACCGCCGGCACGGCGGCGAACGACTCGACGGGTGCCGGGTCGGCTACCGGTTCCGCGGCGAGCGGTTCCAACGGTTCGGACGGCTCGAACGGTTCGTCCGATGGAGCGAGCACCACACAGGGTTCGGGCCCCGGCTTCGGCGCGCTCGCGGCGGTCTCGGGGCTCGTCCTCGGAGCCGCACGCTTCCTGCGGCGGAACGACGAGGACTAGGCCGTCAGCCCGCGAACCAGCCGGGCGAGCGTTCGGTTCACCGGCGCTGGTTCGTCCGTGCGCGCCACGACCGCGCCGTTGATCGCGTCGACCTCGGTTCGGTTGTCCGCTCGGACGTCCTGCAGCATCGAGGAGTGGTTCTCGGCGGTCGTCTCCACCACCGACTCGAGCGTCGCGACCGCGTCACGCTCGTCGAGGTCGATATCGTTCTCGCGGGCGACCCGTGCGGTTTCGCGTGCAGCAGCGGTCGCGACCCCGTGCAGCGGGCCGTCGGCGAGCGCGCCGTTCGCCACCCCGGCGAGCGCGGTGACGGGGTTGATCCCGGCGTTGACCGCGAGTTTCTCCCACCGACGGCGGGCCATTCGGGGCGAGACTTGTACGTCGATATTCGCCGCACGGAGCGCGCCTCCGACGCGCTCGGCGGCGGCCGAGGGGCCGCCGTCGGGGTCGCCGACGACGACCTCGCCGATTCCGGTACACGCGACCCGACCGGGTCCGTCGAGCCGTGCGCCGTAGGTGCAGGTCCCCGCGAGGACGGTGTCGTGGGAGCGCGCGAGGCGCTCCTCGTTCCCGAGGCCGTTCTGGAGCGAACAGACCACCGCGGGCGCACAGTCGGTGAGCGCGCGGGCGGCGGTCGGGGTGTCGAACGATTTGACGGTCACCAGCGCGAGGTCGGCGCGGTCGGGAACCGTCGTCCGGGCGTCGGGTTCGACGGTGAACTCGACCGCGCCGGTGACGCGCAATCCCGATTCGCGGACCGCCGAGATATGCGGGTCCCGTCCGACGAGGGTCACGTCGTGTTCGCGCGCGCACAACCCGCCGACGAGGCTGCCGAGGCTCCCCGCGCCGAAGACGACCACGTCCATTCGAGGACTAATCCTCGGTCCAGTAATAGAGGTCCTCCTTCGGCGCGCCACAGGACGGGCAGGCCTCCGGGAGGGAATCGATCCGACCGAGTTCGCCGCAGGCCCAGCACCGCCACATGAGGTCCATCTCGCCCGCCCCGTGCGGCCCGCTGGCTTCGACCTCGGTCGCGAGCTCCCCCGCGGCTCGCACGTAGAACCCGCGCTCGTCGAATCCCCTGATGGTTCCCAGTTGCTCTCCCCGGTCGTCGTAGACCGTCTGGTCGAACCCGAGCTCCCGCCCGCCGGACAGCCGATACTGTGCGTCTTCCATGATATCCTCCACACTCCATAGGACCGCCGAGAGCATAACGTTCGCTCCGGGGACGGGACGCCCCGTGGCTCTCTGTCCTCTTTCAGCAGCGGGTTCGCCGGTCACGAACCCAACCGTTCGCTCGACGACTCACGGTCACGACTGGACGACGGCCCGCTCGGCGACCGCTCTACCCACAAAACACATTATCCTCGAACCCAATCATCTACCGTTCGAAATGAGTGGTCGTGACCGTCGCCGATACGGGTCGTGAGTATGGACGTCGAAGAACTCAGAGCGGAAGTCGAGGAGCTACAACGCGAGGTCCGGGAGCTCCGGCGACGACAGCGGATGACGGCCCAGTGTCTCACCTGTGGGACGATGTTCGTGCCGACCCGCGAACTCGGCTGTCCGGTGTGTCGGTCCCAGGGTCGGGTTCGGTGATGCACCACCACTATCGCCTCCCTACGAGTGAACAGGAAGCCGAGGAAGAAAGCGAACTCGTGGACGGTATGGACGAACTGACCGGGGAACAACGACCGATCCTCGACCGACTGGCCGACGACTGAGCACGTCGACCACCCTCAGCCGGATTGCAGGTATAGCTCCGCACCGGGACCGTCGCGTCCGGTGGGAACACTACCGTAGCGACCCGTCCTCACATGAAGTCCGCGATGCCCGATTGTTTGTTCTTGTCGTTCTCGAAGACGCTTTCGAGGGTCATCTCCAGGACTTCGAGGCGCTGTTTGGTGTAGTCCCGACAGTCGTACTCCTCGGCGACCCGGGTCGCGGTCCCGATGTACTTCTTCACCGACCCCTCGTGCACGGTCAGGTTGACCCGGCCGCCGCACTCCCGACACTCGCCCGAGAGCGGCATCCGGCGGTACTTCGTCCCGCAGTCGAGACAGCGCGTCTTCTGGCGCGAGAAGGCCCGGAGGTTGCCGATGAGGTCGGGCAGGAAGTGGTATTCGATGATGCGCTCGGCGACGTCGGTCTCGTCCACGGCCCGGAGCTTCCGCGCGAGTTCGAGCTGGGCGTCCATCTTGTCGGTCATCGACCCCAGCGTCTTGTAGGCCGAGAGCGCCGGCCCGAGCGCGAGGTTCGAGGTCTCGGTGGTGTGACGAAAGCCCGTGTACTCCTCGTCGGTCCCGACGTTCGCCTCGGCGATCTCGATGTCCACCGCGCCGGGGTCGGCCATCTCCAGGGTGGCCTCGTAGAACTCCTTCGGGTAGGAGTCCACGACGTCCATGTTGTGCGCCTCGTCGTCGATCTCGGAGGGGTCGATCCGCGAGGACATCACTAACGGGGCGTCCATCCGCCCGCCGCGCTTGTCGGGGAGGTAGGCCTTCGAGAAGTTCAGGAGGCCATCCATCAGGAGCATGACGCAATCCTCGTCCCCATCGCAATTACGGCGCTTTGATGCATGAAAATATGGGTGAGCATAACCAACGGCGGCGCTCGTAAAGCCTATCACGCGCCCCACTACCGCCGCCGAGGTGTGAGGAGCCATCCCGAAGACGAGCTCGCCCACCAGATCGTCCCGGTCGTCGAACCCGTAGAACGGGTCGAGACCGTAGTACTGGGTCAGGAGGTCGTCGACGAAGTCGGCGGTCTTGAGGAGGTGTTCGGCCGCGCCGTCGGAGAGCACCACGTCTTGGACCCGTAGCTCCACGAGCTGGTCGTCGTGGCGGAGCGGGTCGCCCTGCATGTCCTCGTGATAGCCGAGCTCGCGGAACTGCTCGACCGAGACGTCGAGCTCGGCGGGTTTGACGCTCGTGACGGGCAGATCGGTCATGTCGTATCGGATCGTGCCGTCCTTGAACGCCGAGACGCCGTGTTTCGCCCGGAGGACGCCCTTCTCCATCGGCTCCGGGGTCTTGAGCTCCGAGGTCAGCCCCTTGACGCCCTTCAGGATGTCGAAGGCGTTCTCGCGCTCGCCGACCTCCCGGAGCGCGCTCTCGTACTCGTCCCGAATATTGACAACTCGCCACTCCGTCGGCGTCGCCTCGCCCTCACACCGCGGGCACTCCGCCCGGCCGGATTCGTCGGGTTCGACCTCGATCTCGCAGTCGGGACACTCGTATCGGGGCTCGGTGAGGCTCCCGCAGTCGGGACACCGGGTCTCGTAGGTTCGGGTATCACAGTCGACGCACTCGCGGCGACCGACCTGGACGGGGACCGCGCCTCTGGTCCCCTCATGGTCGTGGTCGGCCGCCTCGCTCACGTCGCGCTGGCTGCCGCCGGCCTCGCCGATCGGGAACAGGGTGTGGACCGCGGGCGAGAGTTCGCGTTTCTCGGACTTCTCGGGTCGACCCATTCGTCCCCCGATCCGGGTCGGCGCGCGCTCGCGGAGCGAAAAGGGCGCGACCTCGCGGGCGGCCTTCATGGCGTTCGGCCACTCGTGGGCCGCCGTCGAGAGGGACTCCCAGGTGCGTTCGAGCCCCTCGTCGATACCCAGCGACCGCACCAGCGCCGCGGAGTTCGGGATCCGAAGCGCGTCGCCGGCCTGGGAGTGGGGGACCAGGAGGTCTTCGAGCGTTTCACGGACCTCGGGGAGCGGTTCGAGCGCCAGCATCCCCTCGACGTACTCGCCCGCGACGACCGCTTCGGCGAGGCTCTCGAACGCCTCGACCGAGATGTCGTGCCAGCAGTAGGTGTACTGGGGATGGAGCGGCGCGTCGTACTCGGTGGCCCACTCGATGGCCTCGCTCGGTGAGGGTTCTCCGAGGTCGACCCGGGGTGAATCCCGGAGCGCCCTGACGTCCGCCCCGGTCGCCTCGAACTCCTGGATCCACCACTCGTACGTGTACGACGCGGGCGCGAGCGGGTGGTTGTTCTCGACGAACTCCCCGTAGTTCACGAGGTACTCCCCGAGGTCGAGGATCGCCTCGACGCCGTTCCGGCATTCGAGGGCGTCCTCGGGGTCGTCGATCCGCCGAACCTCGCCGTTCGCCAACCTGACCGTCGGGCCCTCGATCGAGTCCACCGGCACGACCCCGGCGGCCTTCCCCGGTCGCTCGGTCTTCAGCTGGGTGCCCGTCGCGAGGAAGTCGTCCACGAGGTGCATCGTCGCGGGGTGGACCCCGGCGGTCGCGAACCCGTTGTTCCGCGAGCGGCCGTACCGGAGCCGGAACCCGCCGGGCCGGCTCGGATGGCCGAACACCGGCCGGCCGGCGATCAGATCCCGGAGGTATTTGCCCGCGGCGTCGGGACGAACCGGCCCAGTGGGTTCGTCTTCGACCTCCTCGGCCTCACTCTCGTCCGTCCCGTCCCCGGCCGGCTCCGCCGACTCGCTCCCCGCCGGTTCGTCGTGACCCTCGTCCTCCCCGATGGTGCCCGCGATGAGGTCGTCGAGCCACGGCCAGTCGACCTCGTCGAGTTCGGCGGTGTAGCGCTCGATCTTCGGGGCCTTCTGGGCGATCCCCTCCGCGAGCACGAGACACATCCCGCCGCGGGGGTTGTTGGTGCCGACCCGTTCGAGGTCCCGGAAGCCCGAGACCTCCTCCTGGCCGGTCGCCTCGCCGTCGAGCATCACGGGGCAGTTCTCGGCGATGAACTTCGTCTCCTCGTCCTTCGGGGAGTACTGGAGACCCGTCTCCGAGTCGTAGAGGTCGATCTCCTCGGCGTAGCGTTCGACCTCCTCCTCGCGGGCCTCGTAGGCACCGAGCCCGAGCAGCGCCCGGGTGTAGTCGGCCACGAGCACCGAGAGCGCCTGTGCCGTCCCCCCGGCCGACCGGATCGGGCCCGCGTAGAACACCCGCACGAACTGCGTTCCGTCGGGGTTGTCGGCCAGCTCCACGCGGTCGATACCCTCGATGGGTGCGGCGACCACACCTTCCGTGAGGAGCGCGACGGCGGTCCGAACCGCGCCCTCGATGGTTCCCGCCTGTGTCTCGTAGTCCCCAACTCGACCCTCGGCGAAGTCCTCGGCGAGTTCGAGCGCGGCCTCCTCGCGGCTCATCTGGCCTTCGAGTTCACGTACCCGGTCGGCGACGCCCTCGATGCCGAGGATGTTCTCCACTCGGTCGGCCATGTCCTTCGCGACCGGGATCTCGACCTCCGGGGTCGGGTCGCCCCCCATCCCGCGCGCGGTCTCGGCGACCCCGAGCGCCTCGTCGAGACCGGACTCGAGCCGCTCGAAGTAGTGCTCGTCCTCCGGCCGCATCAGCGCCGTCGACCCTCGTGCCGACGTTTCTCCACACCATCGGGACCCGCGCGAACCCAGCCGAGCGGCGAACCGTTCATAGCCACGAGTCGGCCGGCGGCGGCAAAAACCTTCACCTCCGTGCGAGCGCCGACACCGCGGGAACGATCCTTCGATAACGTAATATAATTTTACGGCGATCTTCGGGTACATGGTCGACCTGGCCCTCGTGGGTGTCGGTCTCGTCGTCGGCGTCGTCGGGCTCGTGTTCGCGTACACGGGCTGGCTGAACCGCAAGCAACGGCGGCTCGTCACCGAAACGGGGACCACCGAGGTCCGGGGGATCGACGAGGAGGGCCGCGTCGAAGTGAAAGGCGAGGTCGACGCCGACCAGGGGGTGTTCACCTCCCCCATCGGGCAGTCGGACGCGGTGCTCGCGGCGTGGGAGGTCGAGGAGTGGAACGAGCGGGGCGACACCAGCAACTGGCGGACCCTCGCCTCGGGCGTCTACTCCGAGCCCTTCCACGTCGACGACGGCACCGGCACGGTCGAAGTTTCGCTCACCGACCGGGTTTCGGGCGAAAGCGAGTCCCTGCTCTCGCTCGACAGTACCGTCGCCGGCGACGGCGTCGCGGTCGACAACGTGACCTGCGAGTTCGAGGCGTTCCCCGTCGTCGAGGAGGTCGGTGCCGAGTCCGAGCCGCCCGAACACGTCCGGTCGTTCGTCGCGGGCGAGCGCGGCGTCTCGGGACAGTTGGGGTCGATCACCAACCTCGTCGATATCGGCAACGCCCACGGCGACCGGCGCTACTCCGAACGCGCGCTCGGTCCCGGCGAGGCGGTCTACCTGCTGGGCCACGCCGAGGCCGACGCAGATGCGCCCCATCCACTCCACCCCGAGGACGTCGTCCTCACCGCCGGTAACGAGGAGCCGTTCATCCTCTCCGACCACGCCGAGGACGCCCTCGTCGACCAGTTCGGCTCCGGCTACCGACGAAGCCTCGCCATCGGTGTCGTGCTCGTCGTGGTCGGTATCGCGGCGGTCGTCGCCGGAACGACGCCGCTACTCTGAAGCACAGCCACGGACCGA
Source organism: Halococcus hamelinensis 100A6 (assembly GCF_000336675.1). NCBI lineage: Archaea > Methanobacteriati > Methanobacteriota > Halobacteria > Halobacteriales > Halococcaceae > Halococcus > Halococcus hamelinensis. The sequence continues at coordinate 49,529 of NZ_AOMB01000008.1, forward strand.
CTACGGCGTCGGCGGTGCGCCGTCGTAGGCGTCGAAATCGGTGTAGAAGTTGAGCATCGCGAACTTGAGCTTCTCGGGGTCGATGTCGATGATCTCCTCGCGCTCCTCGTCCGGGAAGCTCCCGCGGACGGCGTACTTGCCCATCTCCCGGCTCGCGCGCCCGGTGTAGCGCGCGTCGAGCAGCGCGCGGACCCCGATCTCCTCGGGCGAGCGGAGCACCCGTCCGAGCGCCTGGCGGGTCTTTCGGATGGTCGGGATCTCGACGGCGTACTCCCAGCCCGCGTCGAAGGCGGCGTCGTAGGCGTCCTCGACGGCCCGGAGGCGGTCGTCGAGGTGTGGGTACGGGACCCCCACGACCACCACCGTGTGGGCGTCGTCGCCGTCGAAGCTCACGCCCTCGGTGAGCGTCCCCCAGAGCGAGGTGAACAGCACGCCGTCGTCGTCGTCGACGAACGACTCTCGGATCCGCTCGACGGATTTCCCGGGTTCGTCGAGGTAGCTCGTGGCCGACAGCGAGAGCGCGAGTCGGTCGTGATACCGTTCGGCCTCGGAATAACTCGGGAAGAAGAGGAGGGTGTTCCCGGGGGTGAACCGGACCGCGTCGCGGAGGGCGTCCGTCACCGCCTCCTGGACGTCGTGGTCGTCGCGGTCGCGCGCGAACAGCGCCGGGGTGTCCACCGCGAAGGTCCGGCGGCGTTCCTCGGGGAAGGTCAGGCCGTAAGCCATCGTCTCGGGGTCGTCGAGGCCCAGGACCTGTCTCTTATACAC
>NZ_AOMB01000009.1 GCF_000336675.1 Halococcus hamelinensis 100A6
CCCCCTCCGGGCCCCGGCACACCGAGACCACGGGATGCCGACCGCCGCTCGTCCCGTCGGCGAGCCAGGACTCGACGAACCGCGCGACCTGGAGGGTCTGGCACTCCTTTCGGACCTGGGTCTCGCCGTCGCGGTACTTCCTATCATACTCCCGGTCGAGGCTCGCGCCGAGCGCGAGCGCCGCCTCCACGTCGCCCTCGATCCCCTGGCCGGTGTAGGCGTCGAGGAAGGCGAGAGTGAGGTCGTCGCGCCCCTCGGGGTTCGCGACTTCGAGGTCCTCCCAGTCCTCACCGACTCGTTCGCGTTCGCCAAAGCCCAGTTTGTCGTCGTAGGTCGAGAGCAGCGCGCCGCGGAACGCGCTCACGACGTTCGTGGCCTTCTCGGTTCGCGGGTCGTCGGCGTCTTCGAGTTCGGCGAGCGCCGAGTCGAGGGTGGTCTCGGTCAGGGTCCGGGTCGCGTGTTCGCGCGCCGCGCCCTCGACGTTGTGGGCCTCGTCGAAAACGGTGATGACGTCCTCGGGGTCGCGGCCGAGCCAGCGGAAGAACTGCTCGCGGATGTTGGGATCGAGGATGTGGTGGTAGTTGCAGACCACCAGATCCATCGCCTCCATGCCGTCCTTCAGGAGTTCGTAGCCACAGAGCCCCTCGCGCTCGGCGTAGTCGTAGACCTCCTCGGGGGTGCGGACGTCGGTCGTAAGCCACTCGTAGAACGCCTCGGTGTCGGCGGTGAGGTTGTTGTAGTAGTGTTCGCAGATCGAGCCCTCGCGGAGGTCTTCGAGTTCGTCCTCGACGGCGTCGAGTTCGTCCATCACCGCGCTCCGGGCCTCGGCGGCGTCCGCTTCGCCCGCCTGGCTCGCGTCGAGCAGGTCGCCCTGGGCCGCTTCGAGTTCGCGTTTCTCGCTCTCGGCCTCGACGAGGTTCTTCGTGGTGTCCCGGAGGACCTGACACTCCTCGTAGTCGACCCCGATGTGGCACATCGAGGCTTTGCCCTTGAAGACGGTGGCCTTGAGGGGTTCGTGTTCGTTAATCGCCCGCGCGTCGGCGACGAACTGGCGCATCTGCTGGTGGACGCTCGTCGTTATTACCACCGTCTTGTCCTCCTCGCGGGCGAACTCGAGCGCGGGGACCAGCGCGGAGAGGGTCTTGCCCGTACCGCAGGCTCCCTCGAAGAGGACGTCGCGCTCCTCGTCGAGGGCGTCGTGGATGCGTTCGATGGCCGCGCGCTGGTTCTCGTAGGGCGACTCGTAGGGGAAGAACCGCCACGCGCGCTGCGAGTCGGCCGCCACAGTGGTTGGATTCGGGCGCGTTCGGGCATAAGGGTTCGTGTGGCACGGTGGAAGTGGTCCGTCGGAGTCGTGGGTCGGCACTCGTACGTCAGGACCACCCACCGTGGCGCGCGCTCGCGGTCCTGCGTGAGCGACGAGGTTCGAGCGAAGCGAGAACCTCGATGCGAACGGGGAACGAGGCGTGGCCGACCACCGGGAGGTGGTTCAAAATCTCCGATTTTCGTCACTGAGCGGAGCGAAGCTCCGCGAGGTCCAAAAGAGTCGGAGACTCTTTTGACGATCACGNTTCAAAATCTCCGATTTTCGTCACTGAGCGGAGCGAAGCTCCGCGAGGTCCAAAAGAGTCGGAGACTCTTTTGACGATCACGAGAGAGCTTCGCTCTCTCGAACGACCACGAGGCGAACGGCGACCGCGGACACTGTGCGAGGTCCGCGCGAGCAGCGCGAGCGCAGTCGGTTGGGGAGGCTCGTGGCCGTTGCGGGGCGGTGCGGTGTCGAGTTTTGAAAGCGCGTACCGAAACGGAACAGCAGACGAAACCCTACCCGAACCCCATCCGCGACAGCGCCCGGTCGCGCTCGCCGGCGGTCACCCGATACGGCACCAGCGCGGCGTCGAGGTCGTCCTCGCTCGGCCGTCGGGCCTGGTGGGCGTCGAGGAAGTCGGCGATCCGGTCGGCGGCGTAGGTTTTGAGCTCGCCGCTCAGGAGGTCACCCGAGCGGTACTCGTGGGCGAGGCGGTCGAGTTCGTCGTCCTCGGGCTCGAAGAAGGCGTGGAGGAGTCGAAACGCCACGTCGACTTCGGGGTCGCCGCCGTGTTCGCGGTGGGCGTTGAGGCTCTCCCGACCGCCGGAGTACGCCCGCCCGAGCTTCCCGTGGACCGTCTCGCGGTCGTCCGTGAGGTGGATGGTGGGGGAATCGTCCGAGGAGCTCATCTTGCCCGGCCCGTCGAGCCCCGGGAGGAACTTCGAGAGGAGCGCGCCGGGTTTCTCGACCGGCAGGCGCTCCTTCGCGGCGACGTCGCGGGCGAGTCGGACGTGTGGGTCCTGGTCGACCGCGATCGGGACCGTGGTCGTATGCGGGCCGTCGATGAGTTGGGGGAGCAGGAGGTGAGCCGCCTGGACGGCGGGATAGAACCCCATCCCGATGTTCGCCGGCTCGCCGTAGACCGCGTCGCGGGCGGCGGGCGTGACGTGCTCGGCGAGCGCGACCGCGAGCGGGTAGACGAGGTCCGCGTCGGCGGTGTCGACCACTATCCGCGTGCGTTTCGGGTCGAACCCGACCGCGAGGAGGTCCCGGAGGTTCTCGCGGGTGTAGGCGCGGGTCTCGGCTCCCGTCTGGTCCTTCGAGAGGAACTTCTCGTCGTCCGAGAGCGGGATGGTGACGTGTGCGCCGGTCTCGACCTGGAGCCACTTCGCGAAGTAGAAGGCGAAGACGTGGCCGATGTGCATCGGCCCCGACGGGCCGACGCCGGTGACGACTGAAACCCGCTCGTCGGCCTCGACGGCGGCGAGAAGTGGTTCGACGTCGCGGCCCGCGTAGTAGATGCCACGCCGGAGCAGTGGGTGTGGCGGCGCTGGGAAGCGGTCGAGCTGGCCGTCGGTGAGTTCGTCCGCACCGAACCGATCGAGGAGCTTTCGGTAGTCGACCTCGCCGTCGACGGCATCGGGCGTGACGGTGAACTCGTCGTCGGTAGCGGTACGGTCAGTGGCGGCGCGGTCGGTGGCTGTGCGGTCGGGGGAGTCGGTTGCTGGGTGGTTCGTATCGTCCATCTATGTCGCTGGTGCTGGAACTCGGTCGTCGGCGGTGCGAAGGTGGGAAAAGCGGAGGGAGCGCCAGCACGCGCCCGCGGCGGTTAGGCCGTCGCGGGGGCGACCGCTGGACTGTCCGCTGGCGAAAGGGTGTGCCAGCGCCACAGTCCACGGCTCATCGTCGGTACTATCTCGTCGGACGACATGACTGTTCCGCTCGAAAACGGACGTCAGCGAACGGTCGATCCGGCCCGATCAGACGTCGCGGTAGTAGACGAACTCCGGGAGCGTTCGGTCGCCGACCGCCCGGTTGCGTTCGCTGGTTCGCTCGAAGCCCCGAGACTCGTAGAACGACACCCCGACCGTGTTGTCGCCGAGCACCTCCACGCGGAGCCGCGAGACGCCGCGGTCGGAGAGCCGGTCGAGCACCTCGTCGAGGAGCGCGGTGCCCGCGCCGCCATCCCAGTGGTCGGGGTCGACGTAGATCGCGTAGAGCTGGCCCTCCTCGTTCGCGGTCGGGGCGGCGCTCGCGTAGCCCACCACTTCCCCGTCGGTCTCGGCGACGAGGTAGACCGTTCGGGCGTTCTCGATCGTGGTCTCGAGCTGGTCGGTCGAGTACCAGTCGTCGAGGATGGTCTCGATGGTCCGTTCGGCGAGGAAATCGCCGTAGCTCGCCCGCCACGCGGCGTCCGCCACGCGCTGGATGCCGGGGAGGTCGTCGGTCGTCGCGCTCCGGACGGAGGGGTTCATGCCGGAGTAACGACCGCCGAGGTAATCAGTCTTCGCGCGCGGCCGTCACGTCCGCGAGCAGCTCCTCGCCCGTGGTTTCGAGGCCCTGGCGTGCGAAGAAGTTCGCCACGTTCTCGCAGTCGCGTTCGAGAAATTCTCGACTATTGGGGTGGTGAACCGTCACGGCCTGGCCGAGGTCGATGACCCAGAGCTGGGAGTCGTGGACCACGATGTTGTACTCGGAGAGGTCGCCGTGGACCAGTCCGGCACGGTGGAGGCGGCACATATACTCCCGGACGACTTCGTAGGCGGTCTCGGGGTTCTCGACCTCGACCTCGCCGAGCCGTCTGGCGCGAACCCCATCCGACCCCAGGAACTCCATCACGAGGACGTTGCGCTCGACCGCGATGGGGTTCGGCACCCGGACCCCCGCCGCCTGGGCGCGTTTGAGGTTGGCGAACTCCTTCTTGGTCCAGGCCAGCACGACCTTCTTCTTCTTCCCGCCGATGTCGTCGAACCTGGGGTCGCCTTCGAGGTAGCGGCGCATCTGGGTGAAGTCGCTCGCGTTGATCCGGTAGATCTTGACCGCGACGTCGGCCTCGGGAGCGGCGGCGAGGAAGACGTGGGCCTCCTTTCCAGTGGAAATGGGACCCCCGAAGGCGTCGATGTGGCCGTGCTGGACGAGGGTGTAGAGCGCGCGGAGGGTGGCCTCGTCGAAGACCCCGCCCTCGACCTTGAACTGGTCGGCGTCCTTGATCCGCTCGCGGAACTTCGAGAACTCGCGGTCCTGGCGACGCGCGGTACGGTCGACGTCGGTGTCGGAGACGTCGAGCGCCTCCCACTCGTCGCCGGGTTCCTCGGCTCCCTCGGCGTCGATCAGGCTGTGCTCGTCGCTCATGGGTTAGCGACCTCCTGGCGGCTGCGGTTGCGGTGCGGCCGCCGCGGTGGTTGCGGTTGCGGCCGCGGTGGCGCGGCCGCGGTGGTTGTGGCGGTGCCGTGCGGAGCGGGTGCGGAGGACACGGCGTCCGCGCGAGTGGAACGAGCGCGGTTCACCGCGAGCGAGGCCGGCGGCCGAGCGAGCGGCCCTTTTTAGTCCAGGTTTTTGGAGGGGGTTCGACCGAGCGAACGCAGTGAGCGAGGGAGGACCTCCTCGAAAAAAGTGGTGGTTCAGGATTGAACGTGCCCCTCCTCCCGCAGCCGGTCGGCCGCGCGGTTGTCGTAGCGCCACTCGACGTCGGCCTTCTCGTCCTGCCAGTCCCAGGGCGACACCAGCACGACGTCGCCCTCGCGGATCCAGACGCGTTTTTGCATCCGACCCGGGATCCGGGCGGTGCGGTCGGTGCCGTCCATACACCGGACCTCGATCCGATTCGCTCCCAGCATCCCGGTGACGACGGCGAACACCTCGCCCTCGTCCGGCATCCGCAGCTCCGTGTTCGTCCCCTCGCTCATGGGTCGACTTCGGTTGCGAGCGGTTTAAACCCACAGCCCGAGCGGGGGATGGTCGGGAATCGAGGCATGAACCCGTAGAGCGCGCCGGTGAGCCCGCCGTAGCGGACCCACGCGGCGAAGCCGACGGGCGCGAGGGTCGGAAGCGAGCTGCGTCGACCACGACGACCGTGAGTCAGAGCGGAACGAAGAGGACGTAGAAGCCGAGCGTCAGCCGACGACCGACCATCGCCGTCGAGACAGTGGATTTACTTCCGTCTCGAAGTACACACGAGTATGCTCGGAAAGCTCGGTCTCGCCGGTGCGGTCGGCGTGTGCTGCTGTCTCGCCGGTATCGGTGTCATCGCCTACGTCGCCCCGGTCGTCGCCGGCGGTCTCGCGCTCGTCCTCGTGGGGCTCGTGCTGGTGGCCCGCGGGCTGCTCTCCGGCGTGCTCTCGGCGTTCGGGATGGACGGGATGTTCTAACGCCGGACGACGAGAACGTAGACCACGAGCGCCAGTAGTCCAGGGATCAGCCCGGCGAACAGCAACGCGCCGACCGCGACGCCGGCCTGCCAGGCGTAGCCGATCCCGCGGCGGCTCGCGTCGCGGTAGACGACCCACGCGGCGAGCGCACAGCCCACGAGGAGGATCGCGAGCCCGAGTGGGTCGGCCCCACCCGGCATGCCGGGGATCTGGAGGGGGAAGGACACGACTCGTCCGTGGGCGAGCACCGACGAAAGCGTTCCCCTCGATCCGGGCTATCGCCGCACCACGAGGAGATAGACGACCAAGCCGAGCAGTCCGGGGACGAAACCGAAGAGGAAGAGGACCGCGACGCCGACGCCCCACTGCCACGCTCACTCGCTCCCCTGTCTTTTCACGTCGCGATAGACCCATCGGCCGACGAGGCCGAACACCACGACGAGGACGAGCAGCATGACGAGGACCTCGGGTCCGCCCGGGATGCCCGGTATCTGGAGTGCGAACATGCCTTTCCCAGATACCTCATCCTCATAAAAATTTATCGCTACTATCTCCCGAATTCCTCGTCACGGTCGCTACGCACTCGTCGCCGGCTCGTCGGTTCAGGCACCCTCGCCACGTTCGGCGCGGTGCTCGCTGATGAGTTCGTCCACCATCGACTCGTTTTTCTCCTTTCGGCGTTCCTCGGCGCGCTCGCGCCAGCCCTCGATGGCTTCCTCGACCTCGCTCTCGCGGGCCACCGCGAGGTCGTCGAGCTCCTCGATGGTGACCTCGTCGGCGGGCGCAGTGGGAACATCGTGCTCGAACAGCACCTCGCGGGCGACCTCCGAGAGTCCGCCCTCCTTCAGCACGATGCGTGGCTCGCGCTCGGCGAGCGTCTCGGCGGTCGAACGACCCGCGCCGCTCGCGTCCCGGAGGTAACAGACGTCGCCGGTCGTGAGCTCCCAGCGCTCGTCGGCCTCCCTGAGCGCGCTCTTCGTGAACTTCGCGACGGGTTTCACGGGCACGAGCCCCTGTCGCTCCTCGGCGACGTCCGCGAAGTTCGAGTGGTCGAGCCGCCAGAGCTCCTTGAGCCGGTCGAGTTTGGCCTCGATCGCCTCGGTTTCCTCGCGCTGGTCGTCGAGTTCGGTTTCGAGCCGCTCGTTCTCGCGTTCGAGCCGGTCGACCTCGCGGCGTTCGCGCGCCTCGCGGCGCTCCTCGCGCCGGGCGTCGGTGAGTTCGCGTTCGTACTCCGCGATGGTCGCCTCCTTCTCCTCGATGGTGTCGTTCAGCGACGCGACGTGGTCGTCGAGGCGCTCGACGCGCGATTCGAGCCGTTTGATACGGCGTTCCTCGGGGGTGAGCTCGCGGGGTTCGTGCTCGGATTCGTCCTCGTCGGACTCGTCCTCCTCCGTGAGGTCCGTGAGGACGGCCTCGACGGACTCCTCGCCCGCGACGACGCGCCCGATGACGGTGCCGACGTCGACTCGCGCCGGGACCTTCCGGGCGATGCGCTCGAACCGGCTCTCGTAGTCGTCGAACGCGAACAGCGCGGCGGCGAGCGCGTCGCGCTCGTGGTCGTTCTCGTAGCCCTCCTCCCTCGTGCGGTGTTGTTTCTCGTCGATCGGGAGGTCGGTCTCGGGGACCCAGCCCGCCGCCGAGAAGCTCCGCCGGATCTTCTCCACCGTCGAGGGCATCCGCTCGACGTCGGCGGCCACCACCACCGGCCGGCCGCGCTCGATGATCCACTCGATCACCCGGGCGGTATCGGCGGTCCGGGTGCTGAGGACGTCGAGCACGCCGCCGTCGAGCCCCACGATGGCGACCGCGGTCGTCGTCCCGGGGTCGATCCCCACCAGGACGTGGTCGCGGCGCTTCGCGAGCGGCTCGAACTCGATGCCGTCGCGGCGCACCCGCTGGATCTCGGTTCGGGTGTCCCCCGCGCGGTTCCGCGAGACCGGGATGTCCGAGGGCCGGGCTTCCACGGTGAAGACCGCGTTCGAGTAGCCACCGTATTTCTCGGTCTCGTCCATCTCGTAGTCGAGCCCCGCGTCGTCGAGCGCGGCCGCGACCTCGCGGGCGCGTCGCTTCACCGAGCCGTGGATCCGGCGGGTGAACCGGTCCGCGGACCAGCCGCCGCTGCCGGTCGAACGTCCGCGCGAGACCTTCACCTCGGTGGTGTCGGTGAAGGCGGCGACCTCGTAGCCGACGTTCGCGGCGGCGAGGCGGGCGGCGGCCTCGGCCTCCTTCATCGGCTTTTTCCCGTACGGAACCCCGTGGCGGTTCGCCACCCGCGAGAGGGGTTCGGGTTGCTGGTCGCCGGTGACCTGGACCAGCCGCGTCTCGTCGGGCAGGCTCCCCAGAAATCGGACGAGGGCGTCCTTGTTCTCGGCGAGTTCGTAGACGTTGTCGGTGGCGACGATGGCCGGCTCCTCGCGGTCGATGAGCCGCCGGAGCTTCCGGTAGGAGACCACGTCGCGGTCGAAGTTCTCGCCGTCGAAGGCGACGACGGCGTAGGAGGGCGCGTCGCCACGGACGTCGCCGCTCTGGATGTCGACGCCGAACACCACCGCATCGAGCGCGCTGATGCGACTGCTCACGGGAACGGGTAGGCGGGTGTCCGGCATAAATCCACGGCAGGCTTTCACACCACCCCGCGCGCGACGTTACGACGAGGCCGACAGGAGCGACCGCACCGCCCACTCGTTGCCACTTCCGACCCGCTCTCGAAGGGCCTCTGGCTCGGTCTCGCCGTCGGCGGCGACGAGGGAGGTTCGTCCCCGCTGGTCGCCGTAGGAACGGTGGAAGTCGTAGACGAAGCCGAGAACCGTCGCGTCCGTCGGGATCTCGTCGGCGTTATCGAGGAACGCGACCTGTTCGCGGACGTTGTACTCGACCAGTCGGTCGACCACGCCGTCGCCGTCGACGACCGGCCCCGAGAGCGCCTCCTCGACGACCGGAACCAGCGGCTCGATCCGTCGCCGGACACCCGGCTCTTCGGGGAGACTGCCGTCGGTAGCCGCCTCGTAGGCCGCGGTGACGGCTCCACAGCCGGTGTGTCCAACTACGACGACGGTTCGCGTCCCCGTGTTGGCGACCGGGTAGAGCAGGTTCCCGTCCACGGAATCGGGGTCGGCGAGGTCCCAGGCGACGTTGCCGATGTTCGAAGGCGTGAACAGCCAGCCGGGTTCCTCGACGGCCCACATACCCTCTTGGGAGACCCGTGAGTCGGCACAACAGAGCGAGACCACTGGGGGCTCCTGGCCATCGAGTACGTGCTCGAAGTGCTCTTCCGGAAGCCCGTCCGCGTGGGCACGGTTGCGGGCCAGCAGGTCGGAGACGGTCGCGTTCGGCATACGGGCCGAACATCGCGGGGGACCTTAGTCGTGCGCCTCGGGATAGGGGACCTCGACCCGGTCGCCGTCGTCGGGGAAGAACGCCGAACCGAAGACCTCGCGCGCCTCGGCTTCGAGTCGGTCGGCCTCGCCCGCGTAGCGCGAGGAGAGGTGCGTGAGCGCGAGGCGTTTCGCGTCCGCGCGCTTGGCGATCTCGGCGGCCTGTCGGGCGGTCGAGTGGCCCGTCGAGCCGGCGCGGTCGGTCCGGTCCTCGGCGAAGGTGGCCTCGTGGATCAGGAGGTCCGCGTCCGTCGCGGCCTCGACCGTCGCGCCGGTCGGGCGGGTGTCGCCGGTGTAGACCAGCGTTCGTCCGGGCCGCTCCGGCCCGACCACCTGCTCCGGATCGACGGTCGTCCCGTCCTCGGCCTCGACCGACTCGCCGCGGTGGAGCCGCGAGAACTTCGGGCCCTCGGGAACCCCGAGTTCGACCGCGCGCTCGCGGTCGAACCGGCCCCGGCGGTCGTCCTCGACCAGCGCGTAGCCGACCGACTGCGTTCGATGATCGGTCTCGAACGCCCGGACCTCGTAGTCGTCGTTCCGGAGGACGGTCGCGCCGGGGTGGGCCTCGTGGACCCTGACCGGGTAGCCCGGTCGCGCGCCGGTGACGCCGACGAGGTTCTCGACGGCGCGTTTGGTCCCCGGTGGGGTGTGGACCGTGAGCGGCTCCTCGCGGTCGTTGAAGTCGAAGGTCTGCGTGAGGCCGGGAAGCCCGAGCACGTGGTCGCCGTGGAGGTGGGTGAGGAAGACGTGGGAGACGCCGAACCCGGTGGAAAAACGCATCATCTGTCGCTGGGTACCCTCGCCGCAGTCGAAGAGAAACCGCTCGCCCTCGCGGCGGACGAACACGGCGCTGGTGTTGCGCCGGGTCGTCGGAACCGCACCGCTCGTCCCGAGGAACGTCGCTTCCAGACTCATGTGGACGAATTTCCGCGTCACATCGCTTGAAACTGTCGTCTTCCGTACCGACTCGCCGTTCCCGCCGGCGGTCCGGGCGAGGCTCCCCGCGAAGCGAGCGAAACCACCACAAAGCTCATTACGGAGACCCGAAAAGTCGGGGACGGGACGAGGAATACTCCCGCCCGAGGACCGGTTCGCAAGGGGCAACCCGTTGCGTGGCATCACCCGTCCTCGGGGTTTTCGGATCCAGTTCGTTCGAGCGGCGGTGCTACACGGGGTCCGGCGTGGTCGGAAAGCGCGACTCCACGACCGCGAACGCCAGCGTGCTCACGAGCCCGAGGAGCGTGCCGGCGGTGAGCGCGAGCGCCGTGTACGACAGCCCGACCTCGCCGAGCAGGAAGCCACTCACGGCGTGGAGAACGGCCGCGATGGCGGCGACGTAGACCGGCGCGTTGAGGTAGCGCCACCGGAACCGCTCGGCGAGGTAGGTGTCCGTGATCCGGCCGAGGCTGCTGGTGACGCCCGCCGCGGCGACCCACGGTACCGACCCCACGGTGAACGCCGCGAGGACCTCGACCGCGTTGACGGTGGTGTGGGCATCGAGCGCACCCAGCCCGCGAACCACGCCGACCGCGACCAGCGCGACCGCCACCACGGTCGTGATCACCATCACGCGACCGGCGTAGAGCCCGCGCCGTGCCCGCGCGACGCCCTCGTCGATGACGCGTTCGAGGCCAAGCCCACGAAAGAGGACGTAGAGACCCAACAGTGCGGAGAGGACCCCGAAGACCGCCGCGCCGGGGACGCCGAGCTGGGCGGCGGTCTCGGCGAGCGGGTAGATCAACAGGAGGATCCCGAGCGGGACGAGGATCGTCCCGCGCGTCTCGGGGTCGTCGAGGACCTGTTTCATCGTGTAGTACATCGATTCGAGGTTCTGGGCCTGCCGGACCACCACGCGCCGGACGCCGTCGATCGGCAGCCGCGAGCGGATCACGGGGATCACCGACTCGTCCTGGGCCCCGTCGGTGACGACCACCGCGCGGATCTCCTCGCCCGTGGCGAGCCCCGCGAGGATCTGGTCGATCTCGTTGCCGACCTTTCGGTTGGCGGCCACCCCGCCGCTCTCGACGCCCGTGACCGCGGCGACCTCGACCTGCTCGTCGGTGATCTCGTCGTGGATGTGGAGCCCCTCGAAGAGGACGTTCGAATCGGAGTCCTCGGGGTCCGTGGTAGCGAGCGCGACCGCGGCGTGCTCGACCCGGTCGCGACCCACGACGGGGGTCTCGACGCCGGCCTTCCGCCCGAGGTCGTCGTCGAGGTCGATACACAGCACGAGCAGCATTGGACGACGGTAGGCGAGTAGCTCTTATGTGCCTTTGGGGGTCGTTGGCGGTCGAGACGCGTTTCAGACGGTTTTTGAGGCTCGGACGAGTAGGAGGGACAGACAATGATCTCGAAGGGCTGTGAACAGTGCGCCAAGGGGGGCAAGATGGTGCTGTTCGTCTACGGCTACTGCGACCAGCGTGACTGCTTTTACTGCCCGCTCGGCGAGAACAGGAAGAACGTCACCCAGACCTACGCCAACGAGCGCAAAGTCGAGTCCGACGCCGACGTCCTCGAAGAAGCCCACAAGATGGACGCGCTCGGGACGTCTATTACTGGTGGCGAACCCCAGGAGGCGATGGAGAAGACCTGTCGCTACCTCCGCCTCCTGAAAGAGGAGTTCGGCGAGGACCACCACACCCACCTCTACACCGGGATCACGGGCGGTCGCGAGAACATGCGCCGTCTCTCGGAAGCGGGCCTCGACGAGATACGCTTCCACCCACCGTTCGAGCAGTGGGGCGATCTTCACGGAACGGAGTGGGAGGACATCCTCTACATCGCCCGTGAGGAGGGCCTGACGCCCGCGTTCGAGATCCCCGGCATCCGCGCCGAACAGGAGTTCATCGACTTCCTCGACGAGGGCGCGGCCGACTTCTGCAACATCAACGAGTTCGAGATGAGCGACGGGAACTACCGGCGAATGCAGGAGCAGGGCTTCGAACTCCGCGAGGGTCACATGAGCGCCGTCGAGGGGAGCCACGACATCCTCGAAGCGATGGGCGACCACGAGAAGGTCTACTTCTGCACCTCCGTCTTCAAGGACGCCGCCCAGCACCGCAATCGCCTGAAACGGATGGCGAAGACCATCCGCCGGGAGTTCGACGAGGTCACCGACGACGGCACGCTCGTCTACGGCAAGGCCTGGGAGACCAGCGAACAACTCGCCGCCCTCGGCGTTTCGGAGGAGTTCTACAGCGAGAAATCCGACCACGTCGAACTCGCGTGGTGGCTCCTAGAGGAGATGGTCGAGGACGGCGAGGTCGGCAAGGGCGAGATCGTCGAGCAGTATCCCACTGCCGATGGAACCGTGGTCGAACGGACGCCCCTCGCGTAGTGGGTCTGAGTGAGTATCGACGCTACTGTGTGTTGTCTACGGCGAGAAGCACAACTCGTCGAGCCGAAGCAGCGTAAATCGTACTTCAGTCGTCGCCTTCGCTGTTCTCGCGGCGGAAGAGCTTCGTGAACAGGGCGGGCGTTTGTTTACTCCGCTGCCCGTATCGTTCCAGTTCCTCCTTGCTCTTTGCCATGCTCGTCTGGTAGCCGGAGCTACACCTACTAAATGACTGCGGATAGTGCAACGAAAACGACACCGATGAAGAGAGACGCCTGAGCGACGGTCAGTGAAGCACCGTTGAACTCGATGTCGTCCGCGTTCTCGTCGACGAATCCAGCGAGAAATTCGGGCAGGTCCTTCTCCCATGTATCGCTTCGAGCGAACTCGTCCGCGATTAACTCATCGATATACTCCTGATTCAGCCCGAGATACGGATCGGTTTCGTTGTACGTGAAGATTCCCGCCCCCAACGAGGCGGTCAGGGCGAAGCCTCCAATGATCCTCGTGACCGGCTCAAAGGTGAAATCGGAGAGTCGGGCGGCTGAAACGAATACGCCAAGGAGTATCGTCGTTATCCTTACGTTCTCGATGGCTTTGTTGTCTATCTGGGTGAGGGCCGCCTGTTGTGCACCCAGTGCTGCACGTGTCTCCTGATAGGCGATTTGCCGACGCTTGCTCGACCACCCCGACTCCGGAGAACCGTTTTCGCCGTTCCCCATCAGTCCGGTTCGATATCTGAATCTACTAGCTAAGGAAGTTATCCTTAGAACGATAGAAGGCGAAACAATACCTCACTGACTGCGACCACCATGTTCATACGATGCTCGAACGGATCCGGACGAATGCAGGCGTCCCCAGGATCGCTCAAACGCCGGCTCGCGACGACCGGCGGGGGGCTCCGCGGCGACGGCCGCGGCTGGATGCTCGCCGTGGTCGCCGCCGGCTGGTTTCTGATCCTCGGCGGTCGGTATCTCTTCCCCGAGATCCTCCCCCACATCCGCGCATACTTCGGCGTCAGCAACGCCACGGCGGGCCTCGCGATCACGGTCGTCTGGGCGGCCTACGCGCTGATGCAGTTCCCCGCCGGGGCCTCGGCGGACCACTTCGGCGAGCGCACGCTGCTCGCGACCTCCCTCGTGCTTTCGGCGGGTGCGGTCGTCGCGGTGAGCCTCGCGCCCACCTTCGGGCTGTTCGTCCTCGGCTGTGCGCTCTTCGGTCTCGGGACGGGGCTCTACGGGCCGGCGCGCGGGATGGTCCTCTCGGACGTCTTCGGCGACCGTGACGGCACCGCAATCGGTGCGACGCTGGCCGCCGGGAGCGCCGGGTCGGCGGCGATCCCGCTCGTCGCGAACGCGCTCGTCGGCCCGCTCTCGTGGCAGACCACCGTCGCGCTCCTCGCGGTGCCCTTCCTCCTCGTCGCGGCCGGGATCTATCGGGCGGTGCCACGGCGGACCCCGACCGACCCGCCGCCGCGCCCGTCGGTCCGTGGGGTCGCCTGCTCGCTCGCCACCGCCGTCTCGCGCCGTTCCGCGACGGCCGTCGTCGCCGCGACCCTGTTGTTGTTCGTCGTACAGGGACTCTCGTCGTTCCTCCCGACCTACCTGATCTCGGTGAAGGAGCTCTCGGGCGGGGCCGCGGCCGGCCTGTTCGCGCTCTTTTTCCTCTCCGGCGCGCTCGCCCAGTCGATAGCGGGCAACGCCGCCGACCGCCTCGGCGACCGGACGGTGTTGCTCGCGCTCGCCGCCTTCGGCGTGGTGCCGCTCGCCGTGCTCCCGTTCGTCGAGGGCCTCGTTCCCCTCGCCGTCGTCACGATACTCCTGGGAACGCGGCTCGGCCTCGATCCGGTCAGCAACGCCTACATCATCGCCGTGATGCCGCCCGCGGTCCGCGGGATGGCGTGGGGGTTCTTCCGGACGCTGTTCTTCTTTCTCGCGGCGACCGGGTCGACGGTCGTGGGACTGTTCTTCGACTACGGCCTCCGCGACGAGGTGTTCTTCGTGCTCGCCGGCATCACCGCGCTCGGGGCCGCGTGTTACGTCTACCTCCCGGCTCGTGACGCCGTCTGAAGGGTGAGGAAAGCGGAGAACAGAACGTAGGATTCGTACCGAACGCGGTCAGACGCCGCGGCCCTGCAGCATCTCCTCCTCGGGGAGGTCGGCGTTCGCGTCGCCCTTCATTCCCTTTCCGGTGCTGGTCGCGATCCGGGCGAGCGTCTCGGGGTCGTCCCAGGCGTTCGTGGCCTCGACGATGGCCTCGCCCATCGCCTCGGGGTTCTCGGCCCCGAAGATACCGGAGCCGACGAAGATCCCGTCGCAGTCGTGGTGCATCATCAACGCGGCGTCGGCGGGGGTCGCGATACCGCCGGCGGCGAAGTTCACGACGGGCAGGCGGCCCGCCTCGGCGGTCTCGTGAACGAGGTCGGCGGGGGCTTCGATCTCGCGGGCGTAGGCCTCGCGTTCCTCGTGGCTCATCCCTTCGAGCTTGCGGATCGCGCCCTTGATCGTGCGCTGGTGGTAGACGGCCTGGTTCACGTCGCCGGTGCCGGCCTCGCCTTTGGTTCGGATCATCGCTGCGCCCTCGCCGATCCGTCGGAGGGCTTCGCCGAGGTCGCGCGCGCCACAGACGAACGGCGCGGTGAAGTCGCGCTTGTCGATGTGGTAGTCGTCGTCGGCGGGCGTCAGCACTTCAGATTCGTCGATCATGTCCACGCCCACGGCTTCGAGGATCTGGGCTTCCTTCGTGTGGCCGATCCTGGATTTCCCCATCACCGGGATCGAGACCTCCTCGATGATCTCGGCGATGTCGGCGGGGTCGGCCATCCGGGCGACGCCGCCGCGCTTTCGGATGTCGGCGGGGACGGCTTCGAGCGCCATCACGGCCACCGCGCCGGCGTCCTCGGCGATCCGCGCCTGTTCGGCGTTCACCACGTCCATAATGACGCCGCCCTGCTGCATCCGTGCGAACCCGCGCTTGACGAGGTCGGTACCGCGCTTCAACTCCTCCAGATCGGTTCCGTCGGCCATGGTGGGTCTACCGTCCGGATTCACTTAACGCTCGTCTTCGGCGAGACAGGGGATACCACGACCGCTATCGTTTTGCCACGCCCGCTCGACCCCCGCACAATGGCCGGAGAAGGCGGCGTCGGCGCGCTGGCTCGGTTCCTCGACGGGTCGATACCCGACCGCGAGGCGCTGCCGTGGTACGTCGCGCCGGTCCCCGACGTGCTGGAGGACCTCGGGCTTCGGCTCGCGTGGCTCATCGTCGCCGTCAACCTCGCGGGCACCGCCTTCGGCTTCTGGTACTACCGGTTCCAGTTCGCGTTCGAACCGGTCGTCGCGTGGCCGGTGGTGCCCGACAGCCCCATGGCGACCCTGTTCATCGCGCTCTCGATCGCCTCGTGGAAGCTCGGGCGGTCGCGGGAGTGGCTCAACATGCTCGCCTTCTTCGGCTGTCTCCAGCTCGGCTTCTGGACGCCGTTCACCCTCCTCGCGTTCCACGACGCCTTCCTCGCGAGCACCCCGCTCTGGCTCTACTGCTTCCTCTTCTTCAGCCACCTCGCGATGACCGTCGAGGGGTTCGTGATCCACCGCTACAGCGACTTCCCCGTGTGGGCGGTCGCGCTCGCGCTGGTCTGGTACGGCTTCAACGACGTCGTGGACTACTTCGTCCCGATCGTCGGGACGACCCATCACACACAGCTCCCGGGCCAGTACGTCGTCGACGGCGTCATCCAGCACGTCTGGTCGATCCACCGGGTCGCCGCCGCGGGCGCGGTGGTTCTGACCATGGTGATCACGTTCCTGGCGCTCACGACCCGGATCGAGAAACTCAAACGCGCCGATAGCTGAGGTCGCCGAAGGGTTGAAGCCGTCCGCGAGCGTGGTGAAAGTGATGGCGGACGATGGGATGCTCTCGTGGGACGAGTCGGTCTTCCGTGACGAACACGTCTTCGAGGTCGACTACCTCCCCGAGACCTTCCATCACCGCGAGAACCAACTCGATGGGCTCCAGTACGCCCTCCGGCCCGCGGTCCGCGGCTCGCGCCCGCTCAACGCGATGGTTCGCGGCCCGCCGGGGACGGGAAAGACCACCGCGATCCAGAAACTCTTCGCCGAGCTCGACGGCCGGCGCGGCGTTCGGACGGTGCGGGTCAACTGCCAGGTCGATTCGACCCGGTACGCAGTGTTTTCTAGGATCTTCGAGGCGATCTTCGAGTACGAACCGCCGGCGAGCGGGATCTCCTTCAAGAGCCTCTTCGAGCAGATAACCGACCACCTCACCGACGAGGACGAGGTTCTCACCGTCTGTCTCGACGACGTGAACTACCTCTTCTACGAAGGAGAAGCCTCGGAGACTCTCTATTCACTCCTCAGAGCCCACGAGACCCACGCCGGCGCGAAGGTCGGCGTCCTGCTGGTCTCCTCGGACCTCGACCTCGACGTGGTGGCCGAACTCGACAGTCGGGTCCAGAGCGTCTTCCGGCCCGAGGAGGTGTTCTTTCCGGCCTACGGCGAGAGCGAGGTGGTCGATATCCTCGACGAACGGGTCCGGCGCGGCTTCCGTGAGGGGGTGGTGGGACCCACGGTGCTGGATCGGGTCGCCGAACTCACCGCCGGCACGGGTGACCTCCGGGTCGGGATCGACCTCCTCCGGCGTGCCGGCCTCCACGCCGAGGGTCGCGCGAGCGAGCGTGTCGAGGCCGAAGACGTCGAGACCGCCTACGAGAAGTCACGCCACGTCCACCTCTCGCGGCGGGTCCGCGGGCTCACCGACTCCGAGCGCGCGCTGCTCCGCGTCGTCGCCGAGTACGACGGCGACCGCGCGGGCGACGTCTACGAGGCGTTCCACGACGAGACCGACCTCGGCTACACCCGCTACTCGGAGATCGTCAACAAGCTCGACCGGGTGGGCCTCATCGAGGCCACCTACACCACCGTCGAGGGTCGTGGCCGCTCGCGCGAACTCTCGCTGGCCTACGACGCCGACGCGGTTCGTGACCGGCTGGACTAGTCCGAGCCGGTCCACCGGAGTAAGAGCAGGGTCCCCTCGAACAGCGTGATCATCGTCGCGGCGACGATGATCGGGGCCATCCCGGTCGGGTCGGGGCTGAAGAGGAAGGCGATCCCGATGAACGTCCCCCAGAAGTAGAGCCGCTTGTTCGCGAGCCAGGCTCGCGTCGTGATCCCCATCATGATCGCGAGCATCACGAACAGCGGGATCTGGAAGACGAGCGCGAAAAAGCCCATCAGCAGCGTCATCAATCCGAAGGTCTCGGTGAGGCCGAACGCGATGTTCGCGGCGGCCTCGGAGTAACTCAGGAAGTAGGTGAAGATAACGGGCAAGACGACCAGGAAGGCGAACCCCACGCCGACGACCGCGAGCACGAGGCTGGTCGGGACCGCGGCGATGTAGTAGCGGCGCTCGCGGGGGTAGAGCCCGGGGCGCATGAAGGCGTAGGTCTCGTAGACGAAGAGGGGCAGCGCCACCACGAAGCCCGCGAGGGTCGAGACCTTGAGCCGGGCGAGGATCAGCCCGAGCGGATCGTAGACCCGGGGACACGCCGCGACGTCGGCGGGCGCGTCCGGACAGAGCTGGGCCGAGCCGGGCAGCAGGGAGTACCAGATGAAGTTGATGAGGTCGTCGGCCACGAGGAAGACGACCCCGGAGACCAGCGCCATCGCCACGAGCACCACCCCCAGCCGCTTTATCATCTCCTCGATGTGGTCGGCGAGCGGCATCTCGGCGTCGTCGAGCGGCGCGTTCGCCTCGCTCGATTCGTTCGTGACGCCCCCTGTCCCCGTCGATTCCGCCATCGTATGGTCGATGGTCGCGTGGGGGTTGTAAGCCTTCTTCTCCGGTCGGGCCGGGAGACAAGATTGATAACGACGAGTCGGCTATCCGCCTCGAAGGAGAGAGATGTCCGGAGCCGTCGACGAGGACGTCCGCCGGTCGGTTGCGCGCGGGCGAGAAACCCTCGGCGCGATGTTGTCCGCCGCCCAGACTCATCTCCAGAAGGTCGCCATCGTCTTCCTGATCGGCTTTCTGGGCTCGTTCTACGCGCTCTGGCTCTACGTCTGGGACCGCCTCAAGACCGACCTCTTCGCCCCGCTCCCACCACGGATCGCACGCCAGACCTCCGTCAACGCCATCACGCCGTTCGACGTGCCGTTGCTCCAGGCGAAGATCGCGCTGGTGGTCGGCGGGGTCGTCGCGCTCCCGGTCCTGCTCTACTACTCCCGGGACGCGCTCGACGAACGCGGCTACTGGCCACACGTCAGCGCCGGCTGGAAGGTCGGCGTCATCCTACTGGCGAGCGCGCTGTTGTTCGTCGTCGGCGTCGCGTACGGCTACTTCGTCTTCTTCCCGCTGATGTTCGAGTTCCTCGCGACAAACGCGGTCAACGTCGGGTTCGAACCCCACTACTCGATCGTCTACTGGGCGCAGTTCATCCTCCTGCTCTCGGCCTCGTTCGGGATCGCCGCCCAGCTCCCGCTCGCGATGACCGGGCTCTCGCTCACCGGCGTCGTCCCCTACGAGACCTTCCGCGACAAGTGGAAGTACGCGATCGTCGGGGCGTTCGCCTTCGGCGCGCTGTTCTCGCCGCCGGACCCCTTCACGCAGGTGCTCTGGGCGGTCCCGATAATCGTGCTCTACGCGCTGAGCCTCGGCTTCACGCGGATCATCGTGACCTTCCAGCGCGGCGGCCGTGCGGTCTCCGTTCGGGACGTGGCCCGCGAACGCTGGCGGCCGGTCCTCGGGGTCCCGGTGGTCGCCACCGGGCTGGTCGCGGGGGCCATCGCCCTCGGTGCCGGCGGCTACATCAACCAGCTCCTGTTCAGGACACCGTACTTCTCGTCGTCCGACCCCCTGTTCGTCTACATCGGTCCGCTGTTCGGCCTGCCGCGCGACGCCGCGATCGCGCTGGTCGGGCTCGCGCTCTTCCTGTTCGTGTTGGCGGTCACGCTGGGCGTCGTCACCTACCGGGCGGTCGCGGTCGCCGCCGAGTCCGCCCCCGGTCGTCCCGGCGCTCCGGCGGCCATCGACGTCGCCGAGCTCGACGAGGCCGGCGTCCGGGCCGCGCCCCCGGAGGTCTTCACCGCGATGAGCGAACAGGAGGCCACCGCCCAGGCCAGCATGGCGATGAGCGACGGCGACCCGAACAAGGCCCAGGCGGTCCTCGACCGCTTCGACGCCGCGAACGCCGCCGACGGCGACGACCGGCTCGATGCCGAGGAGGGCACGGGCGAACCGGGAGCCGCGGGCGAACCGGCGGACGAGACCAACGACTTCAGCGACCGGCTCACCCGGACCACCACCGGGGTGGTGGACGCGTTCACCGCCGAGGAGACCACCGAGGACGACATCGGGGGCTACTACTACGACATCACGTTCGTGCTCAACAGCCTCCGGTCGCGGGCGTTCCTCATCCTCGGGCTGTTCATGGCGGTGCTCGCCGGCACGTTCATCTGGCTCTCACAGGGCGGGATCGGCGGGATCCGAGCGGACTTCCTCTCGCGCCTCCCCGCCACGGTCCGACCCGAACAGGTCGGGGTCGTCGAGCTCCACCCCGTCGAGGCGTTGGTCTTCGAGATAAAGCTCAGCACGCTGTTCGCGGCGATCGTCGTCCTCCCGCTGGTGCTCTACTACGCCTGGCCCGCCCTCCGCGAGCGCGGCCTCGCGGGCGGGGACCGACGTGTCCTGTTCCTGTGGGGCGGCGCGCTCCTGGCGAGCCTCGTCGGCGGTATCGCGGCCGGATATACGGTGATCGCACCCAGCGTGATCTCGTGGCTCACCGCCGACGTGGTCGGCGCGAACATGGTCGTGGCCTACCGGATCAGCGCGGCCGGCTGGCTGGTCTTCTTCACCACCGCGGGGATCGGCCTGCTCGCGATGATCCCGGTCACGATGCTCCTGTTCCACCGCGCCGGGCTGGTCCCCTATCGCGGGATGCGCAACCGCTGGCGCGAGGTGACGGTGGGCGTGTTCGCGTTCACCGCCTACGCCTCGCCGCGCGGCGTGTTCATGATGTTCATCCTCGGAATCCCCGTGATGGCCTGTTACGGCCTCGGCCTCGCGCTCCTCTGGATCTACACCCTCGGCGGGCGGCGCACCGCCCAGCGTCGGGACCAGCGCGAGAGCGCCGACTGACGAACGAAGCGCTCATTTTCGCGTGGCGTCCGCCTCCGATATGACCACGACACACCGACGACGACCGTCCCGCCGCGGGAGGCGAGGGTGAGCGCCACCGCCGACACGTCGAGGGTCGGGCGCGCGTCCACGATCCAGGTCGCCCTCGTCGCGCTCTTCACGACCGCGCTCGTGACCGCCCAGCTCACCGCGACCAAGATCCTGGGGTTTCCGATCCCGGTCTCGCTCCCGGTGACGGGGGCGGAGCTGATACTGCCTGGCGCGTCGCTGGCCTACGCGCTCACCTTTCTCGCCTCGGACTGTTATGCCGAGCTCTACGGTCGTCGCGCCGCCCACGTCCTCGTCGCCGTCGGGTTCGCGATGAACCTGGTCCTGCTGGGACTCGTGTGGGCGACGATCGCCGCGCCCGCCGCCGCCTCCAGCGTCGACCCGACGGCGTTCGCGACGGTGCTCGGCGCGAGCACCAACGTCGTGGTCGGGAGCCTCCTGGCCTACGTCGTGAGTCAGAACTGGGACGTCTTCGTCTTCCACCGGCTCAGGAACCACACCGACGGCCGCGCGCTCTGGCTCCGGAACATCGGTTCGACCGCGACCAGCCAGGCGATCGACACCGTGATCTTCGTCGGGGTCGCCTTCTACCTCGCCCCGCAGCTCCTCGGGGTCGGCAGCGCGCTCCCCGGGTCGGTTCTGATCGGCCTCGCGGTCGGTCAGTACCTCCTCAAACTCCTGATCGCGCTGTGTGATACGCCCGTCGTCTACGCCATCGTGGGCTACGCGCGCTCGCGGGCCGACGCCGGCGAGCCACGACCGAGCGCGGACTGAGTCGGATCTCGACACTCAGCTCGTGAAGTCGTCGCACCAGGCGTCGGCGGCGCGGGCGGCGAGTCGGGCGATCCTGAGTGGCTCGGGTCGACCACCCGCCGGCGTGAACTCCCGAACCACTTCCTCCGCGTCGTCGTCCGAGCAGCCGACGTTCCGGACGAACACCGTCTCGTCGTTGACCGTGAGCTCGCGCCGCGGCGGGAGTTTTCGGTACACGTCGAGCCGGGTGTCGAGCGCCGCGCCCGAGAAGGCCTCGCGGAGCGGGGTTTCGAGCCCCGGACTCGCCTCGAAGGAGACCGAGAGCACGGGTCGTTCGGTGGCAGCGTGGAGCCGGGGGAGGTCGAGGAGGTTGAACCAGGCGGGCGCGATACCCGCGACTAAGAGGTAGCGAATGTCCTCGCGGTCGAGCGTCGAGAAGAGGTCGATGACGGCGGTGGTGGCGTCGGTACCGCCGACGGTACAGGAGCCGAACGCGAAGCCGTCGACGACGCGGTCGGCGCGGACCACACAGCCCGCGAGCGTGCTCCGGTCGTCGTCACGGGTGGATGCGGCGACCCCGAGCGCGCGGGTCCCGGCCTTCACTCCTCTTTGATGTCCTTGAGCCTGTCGAGGAGCTCGTCGTTCGACGCGCCGAACTCGAAGCTGACCTCGCCAGCGTGGGCCTCCTCCTCGGTTTCGAGGCTCTCGTCGAGGTCTTGGTCGTAGTCCTGGCTCGATTGTTCGGATTCATCGTAGCTCCCAAATCCCATACATCTCGATATGACGTCCTCATTGAAAAATAGTTTGTCAATTTTCGAACCTTCGCCGGCAGGCTGAAAGGCCCGCCGCACCGACCGAGGGGCATGGAGACCACGAACGTCACCGAGGGTGCGGACACGTTCACCGCCAACGTGTTCCTGGTCGAGGGCGCGCGAAACGTCCTGGTCGACGCCGGCGCGATGGCGGGCGTCGAGGACCGGGTGGCCGAGCGCGTCGACGACCTCGACGCGGTAGTGCTCACTCACCAGCACGGCGACCACGTCGCGGAACTCGACGCGGTGCTCGACGCGTTCGACGCCGACCTCCTCGCTTACGACGACCACCCACGGCGGACCGACGCGATCGACGACGGCGACACGGTCGATATCGGCGACGAGTCCTTCGAAGTGGTCCACACACCGGGCCACGCCGACGACCACGTCTCCCTGGTCTCGGAGACGACGATCTTCTCGGGCGACGTCGTGGTCCACGACGACGGCGCGTTCGACGACGGGAGCTTCGGACGAACGGACATGGCCGGCCAGTCGCGCGAGGAGCTCATCGAGAGCATCCAGCGAATCCTCGACCGGCTCCCCGATAGTGTCGAGCGGATGTACGCCGGTCACGGCGGCGAATTCCACGGCAATGTCCGAGACGTGATCGAACGCGCGCTCGAACGCGCCGAGCGACGCGAACCGAAGTACCCCGACGAGTGAGGGCGGCGGGTCGGTCGCGATGGCGGTGCGGTCGCCGGGCGGGCGCGGTGCGGTCCTTGCATCTCGGCGAGCGCCGCAGGCGCGAGCCGAGAATGCGGTGCGGGGCGGTCTTCTGGTGTCTCGGCGAACGAACGTGAGCCGAGGCTCAGGAGAGCTGTGCTCTCCTGGCGGATGAAGGGCGAGTGAACGCCGGAGGCGTGAACGAGGGCTTCGGCGGAGGCGGTGCGGTGGCGGTGCTGTGCGGAGTCATTAGTGGCTGTACCGCGAGTGAGGCGAAGCCGAACGAGCGGCCCTTTTTAGTCCAGGTTTTTGGGCGGGGGTTGAGCGCGAGAGCGCAGCGAGCGCGATTCCCCCGTCGAAAAAAGTGGGGGTGTGTTAGTCCGACTGGATGCGCGGCGCGAGCATGTAGGTGACACTTCCTTCGGCTTCGGCGATGTCGAAGTGGAGCTTGACGGGGAACTCCTCGCCGAGGTCGAGGGTGACCTCCGCGTCGCCGGGGATCGCCTTGTTCATGTCCTTCAGGTAGTCGAGCGAGAAGAGGGAGTGAGCGGGGCCGGCGGTGAGGTCGATGAGGTCGTCGTTGTCGAGCTCGAAGTGGACGTCGTCGGTGTCGCCCTCGGCGTCGACGTAGAACTGTTCGTCGGCCTCGTCCACACCGAGCGCGATGTGGTCGCTCACCATGTCGGCGGCCTTCACGGCGCGATTGATGTCCCGGCCTTCGAGCACGATCGTCGCGGGGAGGTCGAGGTCGGGGATGTCGGGCTCCTGCCTGATGGAGTCGGGGTCGATGAGCGCGAGGGTGTACTCCAGCCCGTCGATCGAGATGTGGAGTTTCCGGGTCTCCTCGTCGAGTTCGAGGTGGACGAGGTCGTCGCCGCCCGCCATCCCGGCGATGTCCTGGAGGCGCGAGAGGTTGACCCCGATGACGCCGCCGTCGGCCTCGTAGGACTCGAAGGCGGTGGCCGAGAGCGTGAGGTCGACCATCCCCACGTTGGCGGGGTCCACCGCCCGGATCTCGACCTGATCCTCGTTGAGGTGGAGCTTACACTCTTCGACGAGGACGCTCACCGAGTCGAGGGCCGTCCGCAGGGTCCCCGCGCTCACGATCGCGTTGAACATGACCGCGGTACGAACAGGCAGCTTATAAAAGATGCGCGTTCGTCGCCGCGTGCCGAACGTATCGCGGACCGAAATCGATTTACCGTTTTAGGTGGGCCTAACGACATGGCGAACGATTCGACGATGGACGGGAGGGTATCACGGCGACAGTGGTTGCGGTCCGGCGCGGTCGTGGTCGGTGGCGGGCTGCTCGCCGGCTGTAGCGGCGGTTCCGGCAGTGAGGGCGGGAACTCGACGAACGGGGGCTCGGGGGCCGGAACCGACGCGGCTAACGGGTCGGGACCGAACTCGGGAACGGGTACATCCGGGACGGCGGAGTCGACCCAGTCCTCGGGCACGGGCGGGTCGTACTCGGTCTCGATGGCCCCCGCGGGCGAGGTCAGTTTCGACGGTGTCCCGGAGGACGTGATGGTCTACAGCCTCTACGCCGCGGACGCGATGGTCGCCTACGGTGCCGGCGACGCCGTGAACTCGCTGGGGTTCAGCGCGGAGGCCGGCGGGAACACCCTCAGCGCGTACTACGAGCGCCTCGATGGCGTCTCCTTCGACAGCAGCGGTCTCCAGCAGCTCAACGAGGGCGGGTCCGGTGGCATCAGCGTCAGCAAGGAGGTTTTCTACCAGCTCGATTCCGACCTCCACCTCATCGATCCTGCGCTGGTGGTCTCGTTCGACGGTTGGAGCCAATCCGACGTCACGGAGATCGGGGAGAACGTCGCGCCGTGGTTCGGCAACAACTACAGTCGGGATCACACCCAGCCACCGAAACCCTACCGGAGCGACTACCAGTACTACACCCTCTGGGAGGTTGCCGAGAAGCTCTCGCAGGTGTTCCAGCAACACCAGCGCTTCCAGCAGCTCGCATCGATCCACGACGACCTCGTGGATCGGATCCAGTCGAACCTCCCGCCGAAGAACCAACGGCCCACGGTGGCCGAGCTCCTCTTCATGGACGGGACGTTCTACCCCTCGAAGATCAACAGTCCCGGCTTCGGCAACGCTCACATCCGGCCGCTCAAGGCCACCGACGCGTTCACGGCGAGCGACATCGCCTACGGCACCTCCTACGACTTCGAACAGATGCTCGAAGTCGACCCCGACGTGATCCTCCACCAGTACGGGATCGCCTCGTACTACGACGTGGGCGACATCCGGACCACCCTCGAAAACGATTCGGTGGCGAGCAACATCGCGGCCGTCGAGAACGACCGGGTCTACCCCTCGGGCGACCCGGTGCAGGGCCCGCTGATGAACCTCTTCCAGCTGGAGATGACCGCCAAACAGCTCTATCCCGACCAGTTCGGCGAGTGGCCCGACTATTCGAGCGGCGACCCCTATCCCCAGATCCCGAAGGGCGAACAGCTGTTCGACCGCACGAAGGTGGCGAACGTCGTCACCGAGGGCAACTGAGAGGTCCCAAACCGGGATCGACAAGAGCGCAGGGTTCCGAGAGGGGGCATGAGCGGCCGAGACGAGTACTACAACAAGGCGAAACAGCAGGGCTACCGTTCCAGATCGGCCTACAAGCTCCAGCAACTCGACGAGACGGCGGACCTCTTCGACGACGGCGACACCGTGATCGACCTGGGGGCCGCGCCGGGCGGCTGGCTCCAGGTCGCCGCCGAGCGCGTCGGCACCGGACGCGTGGTGGGCGTCGACCGCCAGCGGATCGACTCCCTCGACGGGGTCGAGACCGTTCGCGGCGACCTCACCGACGAGGACGTCCAGGCGTACCTCGCGGAGCGGGTCGGCGAGGCGGACGTCGTGCTCTCGGATATGGCCCCGAACATGACCGGCGAGTACGACCTCGACCACGCGCGCTCGGTCTACCTCGCCCGGCAGGCGTTCGACGTCGCGCTCGACGTGCTCGCGCCGGGCGGTGACTTCGTGGCGAAGGTCTTCGACGGCCGGGACCTCGACGCGCTCGAAGCCGACATCGACACCGAGTTCGAGTACGTGCAAACCGTGCGTCCCGACGCCTCGCGCGACGAGTCCTCGGAGCTCTACCTCGTGGGGAAGGGTCGGATGACCGCGCCGGTCGAGCCGGGCGACGAACTCGTCGTCGCGATCACCGAGACCGGCGACGAGGGCGACGGCATCGCGACGGTCGAGGGCTACACCCTGTTCGTCCGGGACGCCGACGAGGGCGAGGAGGTCGAAGTCCGGATCGAGGACGTGAAACCCCGGTTCGGGTTCGCCGACCGACTCGACTAGGTGAAAGTGCGGAACGTGGAGCCGTTCGGAGATGATTTTCTCGGTTCGATTCGGTATCGGAGCCGAGTCCCGACACAAACGAGAGACCGCCCCGCTACCGCACAGCACCGCCCCGCGACAGCCACGAGCCTCCCGCGCCCACTTTTTTCCGACTCGGGTTCGCCTTCGGCGAACCACTCTCTGCTCACGGGCGCGAAGCGCCCGTTCGCACGGCACGAGGGACCGAAGGTCCCTCGCTGCTCGCAAAAACCTGTTCTGTCGAGTGAAGCGAGACAGAGCTTGGAAGAGCGCGGCTCTTCCAGTGGACTAAAAAACCGCTCGCTCCCTTCGGTCGCTCACGGGACAGTCGCTAACCGCACCGGCCACACGCCTCCCCAGCCGACTGCGCTCCTCGCTCACTCGCCTTCGGCTCGTTCGCTTCGGTGCTCATCCCTCGCACGGTGTCAACGCTCGGCGCTCACCGTCGTTCGCGCCGACCGCTACCGCGCGCCACGGTGGACGGTGAGGGAGCGCGATTCCGTCACCGGTCGGCGAGGATGGCGGCGGTACCGCCGCCGACCACCGTCGGAAGGAAGTAGGTCGCGCCGCGGTGGATCGCGACGGCGGCGATGATCGTCGCCGAGGGGATGCCGCCGGTGGTCGCGCTCACGAGCGCGCCGAGGACGATCTCCACGCCGCCCAGGCCGCCGGGAAGCGGCGTGACGCCGGCCATCGCGCCCGCGGGGATCGCCACGAGCACCACCGCGACCGGGACGCTGTAGCCGAGCGCGAACAGCGAGAGCCAGAGCGAGGTCGCGAGGCCGATCCACCCGAGCGCCGAAAAGGAGAGCGCGAGCAGCAAGCCCCGAGGGTTGGTGCCGACGCGCTCGACGGCGGTGAAGAAGCCCTCGATACGGCGTTCGAGCGAGTCCTCCGTCGGCGGGGAGACGCGTGGGAGGGCCCCCGAGACCCACTGGATCAGCGGCGTGAGCTTGTCCACGGCGGCGTGTTCGACCCGGTATCGGTTCCGCCACCCGAAGTAGGCCGCCGCGACCAGCAGGATGGCGAACGCGACCACGACGACCGCCACGAACTCGAGGTTCTGACCGAACGTGATCGTGGTGGCGAAGTAGCCCAGTCCGAGGAGCGCGAGCACGATCGAGGGGACGAAGTTGAGGGCGTCGACGCTCGCGATCGCGGCGAGGCCGGTCTCGTACTCGCTCTCGGAGGCCCGCGAGACGAGCAGCGCGCTCACGGGTTCGCCGCCGGCCTGCCCGAACGGGGTGACGTTGTTGGCGAACGTCGCGCCGGCGAAGACGAGGACCGCCGAGGGGATCGTGATCGGCGCGCCGAGCACGCCGAGCACCGTGCGAAGCGAGAGCCCCCAGGCCGTGAGCCAGCACGCCGCGACCACCACGATGACCACGAGCACGGGGGGGCTCGCCATCGAGAGGGCGGAGACGACGTCGCCGACGCCGACGAACCAGAAGAGGACGGCGAGCACACCGAGCGCACCCGCGAACCCCACGAGCGTGGTTCTGAGGTCGCCCTCGCGTATCATGTCGGTCAAACGACCGACCGTGGCATGAACCCTCCGAAACACGTCCGGTGGCGGGGTTTCCGACCGGACGGGTTTTGTCGCGGGCCGACCGATCCGGTCCATGGACGAGCGGGCGGCACTCGAACGCCTCGCCGGGCGCGTCCCGGCCGCCGGCGACGACTGTGCGGTGGTCGAGGACCTCGTGCTCACCACCGACATGCTCCACGAGACCACGGACTTTCCAAGGGGAGTCACACGCTACACCGCGGGCTGGCGCGCGGTCGGCGCGTCGCTCTCGGACGTGGCGGCGATGGGCGCGGCGGCCCACGCCGCGCTCGCGGTCTACGCCGCCCCCGAGTTCGACGAGGGGCTCCTCGATTTCGTCGGGGGGGCACAGGACGTCTGTGAGGCGGTGGGAGCCTCGTACGTTGGCGGCGACCTCGACACCCACGAGGAGTTCACCGTCTCGACGACGGCGGTCGGCCGTACCACGGATCCAATTCTGCGGTCGGGCGCGGCGGTCGGCGAGGCGGTCTGTGTCACGGGGAGCCTCGGGCGGAGCGGGGCGGCCCTCCGGCTGTTCGAGGCCGGCGAAACCGAACGCGCGAACGACCTCTTTCGATTTACCCCGAGAATCGCGGCGGGACGGGCCCTCCGTCCCTACGCGAGCGCGATGATGGACGTCTCGGACGGGCTGGCGCGCTCGCTCCACCAGTTGGCCGACGCGAGCGGTTGCGGTTTCGCGGTCCGGAGCCCGCTCCCGATCGACGAGTCGGTCGATGCGGTCGCCGAGGACCGGGAGGATCGACGCGAACTCGGGGCCTCCTTCGGGGAGGACTTCGAGCTGCTGTTCACCGTTCCCGAGACTGAGTTCGAAGCCGCCCGAAATTCGACCGACGTAGCGGTCACGCAGGTCGGAACGGTTGTCGAGGACGGCATTTCACTCGACGACGAGCCGTTGCTCGACCGTGGGTACACGCACGGGTAGGTAGCCGTCGCGGTGCGGTGGCGGTTGCGGGGCGGGTGGCGGTGCGGCCGCCGCGCGGTGGCGCGGTGGCGGTTGCGGTGCGGGCCTGGTGGATGAAGGGCGAGGCGCGCGAACGAGGCCGGAGGCCGAGTGAGTAGCGACTGAAAGGAGCGCGCGGCGAGGGCTTCGGCGGAGGCGGTGCTGTGCGGAGCGGTTGCGGAGGTGGTTAGTGGTTGTACCGCGAGCGACCTGCGGGAGCGAGCGGGCCGACGACCGACCAACGGGAGGGAGGAGGCTTTTGATCCACATTTTGCCAGGGAGTGAGCGAGCAACGCGAGCGAACGACCGCAGCAAAAGGTGGGGGTTTAGAGCCAGTCGTCGGCCCACGCCTCGACCTCGTCGAACACGGGGCAGAGGGCCTCGCCCTTCTCGGTGAGGCGGTAGTAGGTCGCGATCGGGGCGTCGGTTTCGGCGCGGCGCTCGACCAGGCCCGACTCCCGGAGGTCGTCGAGTACGCGCGAGAGGGTGCGGGCGTTGGCGTCGGTCGAGCGCTTGAGTTCGTTGAACCGCTGCTCGCCGTCGAGGAGTTCGTAGAGCACGACCAGTCGCCACTGCGAGCCGATCTGGCCGAGCGATTCGACGACCGCGCACGGCCCCTCCGTCGGGACGACTTGTTGGGATGACATCGTTGTTATCTGGTGGCTCCTATGTCCGCGAGCAGATATATAGGTTCGTATCGTAACCAGCTAACGTCGTGATATCGATAGTGCGGTTCGACGGGACGACGTATCGGTCGGTGATGGACGAGTGAGCCTCCTCCAGACGGGGGTTTTCGACGCGGCGGGGGCCGGCGTGCTGTTTCTGGTCGCCCGGGTGGTCTTCGGCGGGGTGCTCGCGTACATGGGGATCGGACACCTCACGAACGCCGACGGACTCACGCCCTACGCGGAGTCGAAGGGCATCCCGGCGGCGGGCGTGCTGGTGCCGTTCTCCGGCGGACAGCTGGTGCTCGGCGGCCTCGCGCTCATCCTCGGCGTGTTCCCCACGCTCGGTGCGGGCGCGCTCCTCGTGTTTCTGGTCGTCTCGGCGGTCACCATGCACGATTACTGGGCGGCACCCGACGACCAGCGGGGAAGCGAACTGACCGCCTTCCAGAAGAACGCGGCGCTCGCTGGGGGCGCGCTCGCGTTCCTCGCCCTGAGCGGCGTCGAGTGGCCGTACGCCCTTGGCATCGGTCTGTTCTGAGGCGGCCGCGGTCGACCGGCGCTGTTTTCGAGTGACGGGTCGGGGAGCCCGCTCGGCGGAGGTGCTGACATCGATGTCAGCGGGTTACCCCGCCGTCCACCAAGAGCTATGTAGGCCACCCTCCTCCGGACCGATGTGACGAACCTACCGACTCGAACGACCGGTATCGACGGCGAACAGACCGTGGCGGAGGCCGGCCGATGAACGTCTTCTCGCGGCTCGGCCGGGTGGTCTTCGGCGGCCTGCTCGCGTTCATGGGTATCAACCACTTTCAGGACATGGAGGGCACGATCGCCTACGCCGAATCCGAGGGCGTGCCGATGGCCGACAAACTCGTGCCGTTCGCCTGTGGCATGCTCGCGGTCGGCGGCGTCTGCGTCGCGCTGGGGCTGTTCCCCGTGCTCGCCGCGGGCGCGGTCATCGCGTTCCTCGCGGGCGTGACCCCCCAGATGCACGACTTCTGGAACTACGAGGAGGGCGAAGGCCAGCGCCAGGGCGAACGGATCAACTTCCTCAAGAACGCGGCGCTGCTCGGCGCGGCGCTCACCCTGCTCGGCAACGCGCTCGGCGACGACTGAGCGACGAGACGCCGGCGGACTTCCTTCGACGATCCCTTCACGTCACCACCACTCACACCGACTGTGAACCGTGGCGGCGGAGGAATAAGCGGAATTTCTTGTTTTTCTCACCGGCAGTGAGCATCGCCAAGCGATCCACATCCCGTCCGGAGGTGTTATTAAGATCAATGGCGTAGTTAATACTGTGGAGAGCAACAACGCTTCCGATGGAGGAAGTCCCGCGTACGATGTGATCGTCGTCGGTGGCGGGCCAGCAGGCCTCAGCGCCGCGCTTCAGTTGGGGCGCTCGCTCCGTGACGTACTGGTCTGCGACGACGGCGAGCCACGGAACGGGCCGGCCGACGAGGCCCACGGCTATCTGACCAGGGACGGTATCGCACCCACGGCGCTCCGTCGGCTGGGTCGCGAGGAGGTCGCCGAGTACGGTGGCGAGTTTCGAGATGCCCGGGTGACGGACGTCACGGAGGACGACTTCGGATTCGCCGTCACGCTCGATACCGGCGAAACGGTCGTGAGCGAGAAGGTCGTCGTCGCGACCGGGGTGCGTGACGTGCTCCCCGAAACCGACGGCTTCGAAGCGCTGTGGGGGAACGGGGTGTATCACTGCCCCTACTGCCACGGCTACGAAGTCCGCGACGAACCGCTCGGGGTCCTCATCAGAGACGAACACCCGCACCTGCCCGACTACGCGAAGCTCATCTACAACCTGAGTCGGGATCTCGTCGTCTTCACCGATGGGCAGGACGTCCTCGACGCGGAGACGCGTTCGATGTTCACCGAGCGCGGCATCACGATCGAGGACGAACCGATCACCGGACTCGACGGCTCCGAGGATGGGCTCGAAAGCGTCTCCCTCGCGGATGGCCGCGACGTCGCTCGCCGCGCGCTCTTCTATCCCCCACCGATGGAACAGCACAGCGAGCTTCCGGACCGATTCGGGCTCGACGTGAACCAGATGGGCGTCGTCGAAACGACGCAGTCCCAGCACGGATTTGGTTTGACAGCTGTTCCGGGCCTCTTCGTTACGGGCGACGCGTCCAGCGGTTATCCAGCCTCGATAGCCTCCGCCGTCGCCGATGGCTCCGTGGTCGGTGCGACCGTCAACATGGAGCTCTCGAAGGAAGCGTTCGAGGACGTATCCGGTACCGCGAAAGTCGACCCGTCGGAGTAGGAGGGATCTCAGACCACGATACCGTTCGCGACCACCACCGTCACGTCCTCGATGACGAGCATACGAGTTCTCTAGTACACGCCAACAAAATACCGTAGGGCATCGGGTTTGGGGATCCCGGTTCGAGTATCGGCAGTCGTATGTCAGCGTGACCCGTCGAATCTATCCATGCCGGAGCAGTTCTGTCGAGCGCGGTGGTCGGGGCGGAGTTTTCAGCGGGGTCGGCGATGAGGATCGACCCCGACACGGTCGATTCGTTCTACCGGACCCTCGCAGGGGCGGTAGTGCCACGGCCGATCGCGTGGGTGAGTTCGATGGCTGCGGACGGGGGACTCAATCTCGCGCCGTACTCCTTCTTCAACGTGGTCAACGTCGATCCACCGGTGGTCATGTTCGCGCCGAGCGCGCGACCGGACCGACCCGAGGGGCTCGCGGACTCGGCGCGCAACGTCGAGGAGACGGGTGAGTTCGTCGTCAACGTGGTTACGGAGCCGTTCGCAGCGGCGATGAACGCCACGAGCGCCACCCTCGCGCCGGGCGAGAGCGAGTTCGAGCACGCGGGCCTCGAAACCACGCCCTCCGAACGGGTCGACCCGCCCCGGGTCGCGGGGATCGAGGTCGCCTTCGAGTGCGAACGCTACGAGACGATCGAGATCGGCTCGAACACGATGGTGCTCGGCGAGGTCGTGCTCGCCCACCTCGCGGACGGCGTGACGACCGACGGCAAACTCGACGTGACGAAAGTCGACGCAGTCGGCCGATTGTCGGGGAGTTACTACTGCCACACCGGCGACCGATTCCGGATGGAACGGCCCGACTGAGCGGGAAAAAGCGATCCCGGCGCGCGCCGCCGCCCCGGCGGTGCGGCCGCCGTGCGGTTGCGGTCGCGGTTCCTGGTGTCTCGGCGAACGAACGTGAGCCGAGGCTCGGGAGAGCAGTGCTCTCCTGGTGGATGAAGGGCGAAGGAGCGAGTGAAACGAGCGACTGAGGGCTTCGGCGGTGCGGTGCTGGTGCGGCTGGCGGTCGCGGAGGCGGGTTAGCGATCGTACCGCGAGTGAGGCTGGAGGCCGAACGAGCGGCGGTTTTTAGTTCAGGTTTTTGTGAGGAGTGGTGCGCGAAGCGCACCCGACGAGGAAAAAAAAAGTGGTTCTTAGAAGATGAGTTCGTCGTCGTTGTCGACCATGTAGAGGGTGCGTGCGGAGATGTTGACGGCGTGGTCGCCGACGCGTTCGAGGTCGCGGACCGTGAGCAGCAACCGGGAGACGTCGGTCATGAGCTGGTCGACGTCGTCGACGGGGTCGCCCTCGATCCCGATGAGTTCGCGGACCACGGTGTCGGAGGCACGCTCGCATCGCTCGTCGAGTTCGGTGTCGCGTTCGTCGATGGCGTAGCAGGCGTCGGCGTCGCCGGTCGCGTAGGCCTCCATCGCGTCGGCGACCATCGTCTCGGCGAACTCGCCGATGGCCTGGACGTCGACCTCCGGGAAGACGTCGCGGTCGGCGTCGAAGGTGTACTCGCCGAGGTTGGTGGCCAGATCCGCGATGCGTTCGAGGTCGGTGATGACCTTGAACGAGGAGGCGATGAAGCGGAGGTCGCCCGCGACGGGCTGCTGGAGCGCGAAGAGGTCGATACAGTCGCCCTCGAGGTCGAGATACATCCGATTGACCTCGTCGTCGCCCTCGATGACCTCGCGGGCGAGCCGGTCGTCCTTCCTGGCGAGCGCGTCGAGCCCCATCCGGAGACGTTCGAGCACGACCTCGCTCATGTAGAGGACGTCCTCGCGGAGGGCTTCGAGCTGGGCCTGATAGCTTTCGCGGGGCATAGCCCTCCGTCGGCCTCTTCGGGTAATGTATCCTTCGCCGGAACGGTCGCTCACGAGCATATAGTCTATATAGTAAAACAAGAACGAACGTAGTTGTAAGTACTGCTCTAGAACGTTCTATCCACGACGTGCGGCGGTCGACTGAATATACGAAGATACGTGACGTGTACTATATATTATTGAGTAGATTTATTGGGGTGGAGGTTCGACTCCCGGTATGGAGACCCGCAAGGTCCAGGTCACGGGCGGTTCGACCTACACCGTCTCGCTGCCGAAGGCGTGGGCGACCGACCACGGCATCGAGGCCGGTAGCGAAGTCGAGTTCTATCCCGAGGACGATTCGCTGTTGCTCGCGCCGCGTCGCGAGGACGCCGCCACGGAGGGGACGCTCGACGTGACGGGCCTGGAGGGCGCGGAGCTCACTCGGGCGGTGGTCACGATGTACGTCAGCGGCTTCGACGTCATCACGCTCGAAACCGCGAGCGTCGACGCCGCCCAGCGCCGCGCCATCCGTGAGGCAACTCAGGGGCTCGTCGGGCTCGAAGTCATCGAGGAGACCGCCGACCGCGTGACCCTCCAGGACCTGCTGGATTCCTCTGAGCTCTCGGTCCACAACGCCATCACCCGAATGCGACTCGTCGCGCTCACCATGCTCGGCGACGCCGTCACGGCCCTCCGCGAGGCCGACGCCGACCTCGCGGACGACGTCACCCAGCGCGACGACGACGTCGACCGGCTGTGGTACATGACCGCACGCGTCTTCCGGAGCGTGCTCCGCGACCCGAACGCCGCCACCGAGGTCGGCCTCCCCCGCGAGACGTGTTTCGATTACCATTCGAGCGCGCGCCAGCTCGAACGCGTCGCCGACCACGCCACCAAGATCGCCGAGGTCGCGCCGACGATCGACGGCGTCTCCGAAGCGGTAGCCGCGGCGCTCGACGCCCTCCACACCGAGGCCGCGACGGTCGTCGAGACCGCGATGGACGCCTTCCTCGCCGAGGACGCCGACGAGGCGGTCCGGCTGGCGAACGAGGCGATGGCGAACATCGACGCGGTCGACGAGGCCGCCCGCGAGGCCGATAGCCTGTTCCGCGACCTCGAACCCAAACGCGCCCAGCAGCTCGGGCTCGTCGTGGATTCCCTCTCGCGCACGGCCGACTACGGGGGCAACATCGCCGAACGTGCGATGCAGAAGGCCGCCCCGCGGCCCTGACTCAGCGATCGACCCGCACCTTCAACACGACGCACCACCGAGGGATCCCATGTACGCGGTGGTCGGCTGTGGCGAGTGCAGCGCGCTCTGGGTGGTCGAGGGACGACCGGAGACGACGACCTGTCCCTCGTGTGGCAAGCGCCACCGCTTCGAGGCGCTGAAGAAGTTCGCCCAACACGAGTCGGGCGACGCCGCACGCGAGGCCCGCACCCGACTCCTCGCCGCCCGAAGCGACCACGCGCCCGACGAACTCGATTCCTTCTCGACCCTCGAATCACGGGCCGAGACCGGCGGGATGAGCGACGCGGAGTACCTCGAACGGTCGGGGCTCGACCCCGACCGAACGGCCGCGGCCGCGACCGGTTCGAAACGAAGCAAGGGCCGAATGGAGGTCGTTCGCGAGTCGATATCGGCGCTCGACGACCCCACCGAATCGAACGTCGTCGCGCGTGCCGAACGGAACGGGATCCCAGCCGATTACACCGAACGCGCGCTCGAACGGCTGTCCCAGCGGGGAGCCGTGAGCCGCCACGACGGGCGGTATCGATTGTTGTAGCGAGAAAAGCCCACTCGATCCTCGATCCAGCGCCGGCTCAGGGGCCCTCGGTCGAGTACTCGACCGGGACGACCTCCTCGTCGCCGTCGCGGTCGGCGTTGAGGTCGACCTCTTCGGCGAGCGCGGCTTCGAGTTCGGAGCCGAGGCGCTCGGTCAGCGTCTGGAGTTCGTCCCCGCTCAGTTCCTCGTCGGGTCCCGGGAGGTCGAGGTCGCTGCCGACGAAGCGCTCGGGGCGGATGTCGACGCCCTCGTCGGGCTGGTCGATCTCGCCCTCGGGGTTGTCGAACCCCTCCTCGTGGACGAAGAGGTCGGCGTTCCCCTCGGGATCGACCCGAACGACCGGCTCGCCGACGTCGTCGAGGTACTTCTGCTGGAGCGCAGTTCTGACCAGGTCGGCCTCGGCGGTGATACGGTCGATCGCCATACCCCCTCTTCTCGCTCGGACGGGATGTGCGTACCGACTGCCGACGCAAGCTATCGGCCGAGGTCGGCGTGGGCGCTCGACAGGTGGCGCGAGGCCAGCGCCCCGAGTAGCGAGAGTTCGCCCGCGAGCGCGCCCGCCGCGATGACCTCGGCGAGGGCGTCGGCGTTCGACCCAGGAGGACTCCCACCGCCGCGTACCCCGAGCAGCGAGAGCGCCTCGGCCTGCGTGGGCAGCTTCGTGCCGCCGCCGACGGTGCCGACTTCGAGGCTCGCGAGCGAGACGCTGGCGTAGAGTTCGTCCTCGCGGGCCGCCACGGTCGTGATCGCGTTCGAGCCCTCGACGACCTGGGCGGCGTCCTGACCGGTGGCGAGGAAGGCGGCGGCGACGACGTTCGCGGCCTGGGCGTTGAATCCCAAACTCCCCGCCTTCGCCGACCCGACGAGGTTCTTCCGGGTGTTGAGTTCGGCGACCGCCTCGGGCGTGGCGTGGAGGCGTTCTTCGACGACCTCGTTCGGGATCGCCACGTCGGCGACGACGCTTCGCCCACGACCCTCGACGGCGTTGATAGCGGCGGGTTTCTTGTCGGTACAGAGGTTGCCCGAGAGCGCGACGAGTTCGGCGGGGGTCTCGGACTCGACCACGTCGCAGGCCTCGCGGGTGGCGATCGTCGCCATGTTCATCCCCATCGCATCCTTGGTATCGTAGCCGAAGCGGAGGAACACCGAATCACCGACCGCGTAGGGCGTGAGGTCGACGAGTTCGCCGTGCGAGGTCGTGGACTCGGCGGCGCTCGCGAGGTCGGTCTCGTGGTCGCGCACCCACCCGACCACCGCCTCGGCTTCGACCACTCCATCGACTCGGAAGACCGGTGCGCGCGTCATCGCGCGTTTCGTCACCCGCGCGTCCGCCCCGCCGGCCGCCCGGATCACCGAACAGCCCCGGTTCACCGACGCCACCAGCGCCCCCTCGGTGGTGGCGAGCGGGAGGTAGTGTTCGGCCTCGCGCTCGCCGCCCGCCACGGGGACCGGCCCGGCGACGCCTATCGGGATCTCCACGGTGCCCACGAGGTTCTCGATGGTCGACTCGGTATCGGCGGCCGCGAGATGCGATTCGCCCACCGAGTCGAGGCTCGTGCCCGCTTCGTTCGCCACCACGCGCCGCCGGGCGGCGGCCGCGGTCTCGGGGTCGGCGTGGGATTCGAGTTCGTGGAGGCGGAGGTCGCCCTCCCGGACGCGCTCGGCGAGGTCTGCGGCGTTCATGCCCCTGCCTCGTCGCGGGCGGGCTAACCGTTTGGGTTCCATCGGAGCGGTCCGGTCGACCCCGAAAACAACCGGGCGACGGATATTCATGTAACTCGGAGGAACGGTTATATCCTCGGGACGCGTTCGTACGAACAAGAACAGTTGCGTCGCGCTCGCGAGCAGTCGTTCTTGGTGACCACGATGATCAGCGAATCGATTACCTACCTGCAGAACAGTGACGAGGTCGTCAAGACCGTCCTCATCGGCGGCTTGCTATCGATCTCGAGCGTCCTCCTCGTCCCGGCGTTCGTCGTCTCGGGCTACCTCGTTCGGGTCCTCCAGCGGACGATGAACGGCAACGACGAGGCACCCGTCTTCGAGGACTGGGAACGGCTCCTCGTCGACGGCCTGAAGGCGTTCGCCATCGCCGCCGTCTACGGGCTCGTCCCCGCCATCGTCGGCTTCGTGCTCGTCGGCGGGGGGATCATGGCGGCATTTTCGGGTGACGCGGGAAGCCTCATCGGCGGGACCAGCATCTTCGTGGGGCTCCTCCTCTCGATGGTCCTCGGCCTCGCCGCGTGGTACGTCATCCCCGCCGCGACCGCGAACTTCGCCGAGACCGGCCGTCTGAGCGACGGGTTCGATATCGGCACGCTCCGCCCGGTCCTGCTGAGCAGGACCTACGCGACCGGCTGGCTGCTGGCGCTCGGTGTCATCGTCCTCGGCGGCCTCGTCGCCGGCGTGCTCAACGTCGTCCCGCTCCTCGGGACGATCGTGGGCGTCTTCGTGAGCTTCTACGCGGCCGTGGCGGCCTACTACATCATTGGCCACACTTGGGCGGACCTGCGGACCGTCGAAACCCATCACGAAGGGACAGTCGACGAACGACCGGCGGCCTGAACCGGGCCGAACCCGCCGTCCCGTTTTCCCCACCTCGCAACCGTCCGAAAGGCGTTCCTCGACCCTACGCCGTCGTCTCGGTCCGGGCCGCCGCCCGTCGGTCGGGGATCAGGTCGAGCGCCTCGTCGGTGTCGCCGAGCACGAGGAGCGCGTAGAACCGGAAGTAGGTCTCGACGGGGACCTTCACGAGGAGGATAGCGACGAGCGCCAGCACGAGGTAGACGAGACCGATGACCGCGAGCGCGACCACCTCGATCGTCGAGAAGCTCCCGAAACCGCCGACGAGCAGGACGACCCCGGCCAGGATCCCGAACGGGATCGCGAGCGCGACGAGGACGAGGAGGTCGACGATCGCCACGGCGATGCCGGCCGCGATCGAGAGCACGAACTCGACGACGACGTAGACCGCGTACTGCGCCCACCGGCCGCGGAGCGTCGGCCAGAACCGTCGCCACCCCGCCAGCACGCCACGCTCTTCGAGCAGCATCACCGGGACGACGAACATCGTCGTGAACCCGGAGACCAGGGCGGCGACCACGGTGACGAGGAGGACTACCGGCACGACCACCAGCACCGTCCCCACCGCGGCACCGGCGCTCGGGCCGGAGCCACCGAGAAACGGGAGCAGCGCGAGTCCAACGGGAACCGCGATCGCCGCGAGCGTGAGGAGCCCGAGCACGACCCGGAAGCCGAACAGCCGGAGGCCGGCCCCGAGATATCGCCGGCCGAACCGCCGGATATGGACGGTATCGGAGCGGAGCGACTCGACGAAGACGAACTCCATGACCGACCCGACGAGGGCGAACAGGAGCGCGAGCACGAGGAGCAAGGCGACGACGAGCGCCACCGCGGCGAGGGTCCACTCGGGGAGGTCGGCGGCCGGTACGTCCCCCGGAACCGTCTCGGGAACGCCCGTGGTGTCGGTTCCGCTCGACTGGAAACTGAACGTCGACGTGCCACCGACGAAGAACACGACCAGCGCGAGGCGGAGCCAGCGGGACCGGTCGAACGGGAGGAGATACGAGCGGGTGACGTCGAACGCGTCGCCCAGCGCGTCGACCGCGTAGTATGTCATATCCTAATGATTGTGCGGCTGTCGTCATAAGCGGAACGCCGGATCTGACTCGTGTGTGGTGTCGGTTCGGTGGGATACCGAATGCGGACCTGACTCACCGAAGCGCTTTCGCGCCCTTCGTGCCTCGCTCCGGTATGGCCGCCGACTTGGTCCTCACGAACGCCGAGATCCACACCCTCACCGACCCCGACGACGTCCACGAGGCGCTCGCGGTTCGCGACGGCCGGGTCGTCCGGCTGGGGTCGGCCTACGAGGTTGCGTTTCTCGAAGGGGTCGAGACGCGAACCATCGACCTCGAGGGCCGCGTGCTCCTGCCGGGGTTCGTCGACGCCCACACCCACCTGACCGAGGTCGGAACGCGGCTGGTCCACGCCGACCTCTCGGGAGCGGGGTCGGCGGCCGAGGCCGTCTCGCGCCTCGCCGACCGCGCCGACGAAACCGACGCCGGCTGGGTCCAGGGCTACGGCTACGACGAGTCCGGGTGGTCCGACGCGCGCTATCTCGACCGGGACGACCTCGACGGCGTGAGCACCGACCGCCCAGTAGTAGCGTTCCGCGAGGACATGCACACCGCGGGGATCAACGGCGTCGCGCTCGACCGTCTCGGCGACCGACTCCCCGTCGACGACGTGCTGGAGGCGAACGGCGTTCCCACGGGCGTGGTGGTCGAGGACGCGCTCGGACCGGTTCGTGAGGCTATCGCGCCGGACGTGGACGAGACGCGCGACCGCCTCCGGGCGGCCATCGACCACGCCAACGCGTGCGGCGTCACCGGGATCCACGACCTGGTGCGTCACTCGCACGCGCCCCGCGTCTACCGCGACCTCCGTCGGGAGGGCGACCTCTCGCTCCGCGTTCGCATCAACTACTGGTCCGACCACCTCGACGCGCTCCGCGAGGTCGGCCTCGGGACCGACGACGGCGACGAGTTCGTCCGGACGGGTGCGATCAAGAGCTTCACCGACGGGAGCTTCGGCGGCCGCACGGCGAAGCTCTCCGAACCCTACGCCGACGGCGAGGGGAGCGGGAAGTGGGTCGTGTCGCCCTCGGAACTCCACGACCTCGTCGAGCGCGCCGACGCGGACGGCTATCAGTTCACGGCCCACGCCATCGGCGACGCCGCCATCGACGCGGTGCTCGACGCCTACGAGGCGACCGAGGCCGGAGCCGCGCGCCACCGGATCGAACACGTCGAACTCCCGTCCGAGTCGGCCATCGAACGCCTCGCCGAGACGGGCGTGGTGGCCTCCGTCCAGCCGAACTTCCTGAAGTGGGCCGGGGAGGACGGACTCTACGAGTCGCGGCTGGGGACCGACCGCCGTCGGCGCTCGAACCCGTTCCGGGACCTGCTCGATGCGGGGGTTCACCTCGCCTTCGGCAGTGACTCGATGCCGCTCGACCCGCTGTTCGGGGTCCAGCAGGCGGTGAACGCCCCGGTCGAGGGACAGCGCCTCACCGTCACCGAAGCCCTGCGGGCGTACACCCACGGTGCGGCCTACGCGGGCTTCGACGAGGACCGACTCGGCACCGTCGAACCCGGCAAAGCGGCCGACTTCACGGTCCTCGATTCGTCCCCGTGGGACGAACGGGAGGCGATCGCCGACATCGACGTCGCGATGACGGTCGTCGACGGGGCGGTCGTCCACGACGCGCGCTGAGCTGCGGGCCCCACCGACATCGGCTCAATCGAGCAGCGAGTCGCCGGTCATCACGTCGGGGACGTCGATCCCGCAGCGTTCGAGCAGCGTGGGCGCGAGGTCCGAGAGTTCGCCGCCCGCCCTCATTCCCCTCCCACCGTCGGTGCCGTCGGGTGCGAGATACACCATCGGAACCGGGTTGGTGGTGTGGGTCGTGTCGGGGTCGTCGGGGGTGCCCATGTCGTCGGCGTTGCCGTGGTCCGCAGTTATCAGGACGTGCCCGCCCGCCTCCTGGCAGGCCCCGACCAGGCGTTCGAGTTGGTCGTCGACGGCTTCGACCGCCGCCACGGCGGCGTCGAAGTCGCCGGTGTGACCCACCATGTCGGCGTTGGCGTAGTTGCACACCATCAGATCGGGGTCGTCGGTCTCGATCACCTTGATGGCGGTGTCCGTCACCCCCTCGGCGCTCATCTCGGGTCGCAGGTCGTAGGTCGGCACGTCGGGGCTGTCGATGATTCGCCTGATCTCTCCGTCGAACGCCCCCTCCCGCCCGCCGTTGAGGAAGTAGGTCACGTGGGGGTACTTCTCGGATTCGGCGATCCGGAGCTGACTCAGCCCGTGGGCGGCGAGCGTCTCACCGAGAGTGTCCTCGGGTTCGTGTGGCGCGAACGCGACGGGGAACTCGAACGTCTCGTCGTACTCGGTCATCGTGACGAGTTCGACTTCCGGAGGCGAGGTCTCGAACGCCCATTCCGGACGGGTGTCCGTGAGCATCCGGACGAGCTGGCGCGCCCGGTCCGCCCTGAAGTTGAAGAAGACGACGCTGTCGCCGTCTTCGAGCGCCGGCCCGCCCTCGACCAGCGTCGGCGCGACGAACTCGTCGGTCTCGCCGCGCTCGTAGGCGTCCTCGACCGCGGCCACCGCCGACTCTGCCGTGTGGTCGGCCTCCCGCTCGACGATCGCGTCGTAGGCGCGTCTCGTCCGCTCCCAGTTCTCGTCTCTGTCCATCGCGTAGTACCGCCCGGAGACCGTCGCCACGTCGCCGGTGCCGTATTCTTCGACGGCGGCGTCGAGGTTCGCGAGGAACTGGGTGGCGCTCTCCGGGGCGGTGTCCCGGCCGTCGGTGAACGCGTGGGTCACCGCCTCGACGCCCGCTTCTGCGGCGGCCCCGACGAGCGCCTGGAGGTGAGCCTGGTCGGAGTGGACCCCGCCGTCGCTCACCAGCCCCACGAAGTGGACCCGACCGTCGTCGTCGAGCGCATGGTCGAACGCGGTTCGGACCGCCTCGTTTCCGTCGAGCGAGCCCGATTCGACCGCCCGCGTGATCCGGGTGTAGCTCTGGTCGATCACCCGGCCCGCGCCGATCGTGAGGTGGCCGACCTCGCTGTTGCCCATCTGGCCCTCGGGGAGGCCGACCGCCCGCCCCGAAGTGTCGAGGGTGCCGCTCGCACCCTGTTCGGCCAGCCGGTCCATCGTGGGCGTCTCGGCCGCCCGGACCGCGTCGAGCCGGTCGTGGTCGGCGAGCCCCCAGCCGTCGAGGATCACGAGCGCCGCCTGCATACGTCAGTTTGGCCGGGCGCGCGTAACTACCCTTCGCACTCGCGGGCTTCGTGGTTGATGTCTTAGGACTGCTCGCTGGATTCGACCTCGGAGAATTGGAATCCGTTAATACAAAAAAAAAAGAGCAGCGAGGGTCGGCGAGGCTAGTCGTCCTCGTTTCTCTCGAGTGCCTCCTCGACCTTGTTCTTGGTTAGGCCGTGGACTCCCTTCGCGAAGCGGTATCTGCTGGGGTCTGAGTTGATTCCCAGCACGTTTCTACCGACTGCCCCGTTGACAGCCTTCACGACGGCGTTGAAGTCCGTTCTGTCAACGCTTCCGAGAGCCGCTTTGGTCTTGCCCTCTCGGCTGAGGACTTGTGTGACGATATCGTCGAGCGCGGCCTTGTAACCGAACGGGGCGGCTGACCGAATGTCTCGGCCCTCGTCGTACTCCCAGTCGATGACGATAGGGTTCACGCCACCCTGGAACGTTTTGTCGAGATATCCATCCTCCTCGGCGAGGTCGTTGAGGAGCCTGGTATACTTGAGACTCGTTAGGACCCGGTCTTTATCGTCGATGACCTTTTCGAGGTCCTTGGTTGCCTCAACGTCGTCTCTGAGACTCGGGCGTTCGAAGACCACCGGGCCGTTGACGTATGCGATTGTCAGCACGATGCGTTTCCGGGCCGTGGTCAGCTCCCCCCACGGCGTAGGGTCAGTGGCCGTTTCAGGCCTGCTTGAGTCAGAACTCAATGTCGGTTACCGACCTAAGACGCGAGGGAAACCTATTTCATTTGGGCTGCCTAAGCGGTAGGCACGCCCAAAACCCTCGCGTGGAGACCCCACTCTCCGCGGCCGGCGGGGGTGGATGGCGGGCATTTCGCAGATGGCTCACGTCGATGCTACCAGGCAGGAACGTGGGCCATTTTGTTTTTCGGCGTGCTTCGTTGTGTTAGACCGGGGTCCACCGGCGTTTCACCCGGGCATTTGCGGCGGATGCACTTAAGTCCCTCGTCCAAAAATGACCTCAGATTGGGTTTTCGGGCATAGGTTGAATGTTCGGAGACGTGCTTTATTACTAATGATGGTTATGGACCAGCGAGTGTCTGCTGGGTGGACCCACACCCGCTCGTAAGACGTGTAGAAGAGATATCGACATATGACGAATCGTTGATTCACATTCGACTAGTTAAGCCACCAACTCTTCCGGGGATTCATTGAATTTCCGCGAAAACCTTTTCATGGAAGCTCCCACCATATTAGACGTGCTATGAAGACAAATGTGAAACTAGAGTACGGCTCAGCAACGTTCGAGATACAGGCTCTAGAAGACGATAATTACAAAGATGAAGTACTAGAAATGCTTGAATTTATTGGCGAACACGAAGACCAATTTGAGATTCTTGGAGAGATGAAATCCGCTCCAAAGATGGCCGACTCCGGAGCAGAAGACAAATCTTTGGATGAGTTTTTGCCGTCGCAAACAAAGAACGAAGAGGAAGAGAACGCAGAGAGCGACCCGCTATACCCTATTGCTTCACGGATCAAGGTACCAGTTTCTGAGCTCAATACGTTTCTCCACGTTGAGCCAGAAGAAGACAGCCCTCCTTTTGTGTACACGGAGGATCTAGATATAGACGCTCGTAGGCAGGTTGATAAGCAGAGAATCGTGTCGCTCATAATATTGTACCTATGGGACGAGTGCTATGGATATGACCGGATGAAATCAACCCAGCTAAAGGATTCTCTTGAATTTTCAGACACTTCGTCAAGTGGTATGGCAAATATGTACCAGGGAAAAGGGGACCGCTATTTTGACCGCCGGGGGAGGGGTCCCTCCGCAACCGTGGGGCTGACCCCACCTGGTAAGCGTCAGGCACGAAAGGAGCTGACTCAAATTGTCAATCAAAGGTAATTGTCTTAATTCGTTCGTGTGGACTCAGAACGC
Source organism: Halococcus hamelinensis 100A6 (assembly GCF_000336675.1). Classification (NCBI taxonomy): domain Archaea; kingdom Methanobacteriati; phylum Methanobacteriota; class Halobacteria; order Halobacteriales; family Halococcaceae; genus Halococcus; species Halococcus hamelinensis. Next base: position 43,976 of record NZ_AOMB01000009.1, read on the forward strand.
CTAGTACGGACTCGGTAAAATACGTGTCAAGTTGTTAATCGCACCTGTTCATATTTCCTACTGTCTATAGTAGGGCTCATGAACAGCATCAGTTAATCTGGTGACACGATATTAGACATCGAGCTTGAAGACGCGATCGAGATACAGGTCCTCAACGTCCTCGTAGTAGGTATGGATATAGTGGTGCATAGCACCGTCCTCAATACTGGTTCCGACCTCGTCGCCCGGCATATAGTGGACCAGTTCGGCGTTCACGTCCTGATGCACGGACCAGCACGTCGCAAACCAGTATCGAGACTTATCGCGCCGCCGAATCCGCCTTCTGGACTTCGATCTCGACGTCCGACTCCGCCACACCGACCCGCGCGAACTGGGTTCTGAGGTGTTCTTTCGCCCCTTCGACCGCCCGGTCGCGCGTCTCGAAGCCGTGGGCCACCGGGGACTCGAAGGCGACGTTAACGGTTTCGTCGTCGATCTGCTGGGGCTGCCCGCCGGACTCGACCTCGTAGAACGAATCGCAGACCCAGACGTAGGGCGCGCTCTCGTCGGGCGCGCCGCTGAACGACGGCGCGTCCTCGCCGCGCTCGTAGAGCGTGCCGGTCAGTGCCGTCCCGCCGGCGTGGCCGCGAACCAGGAGCATGACCGATCTACTCGGCGGGTCGGCAAAACATCGACGTTCGGCGTGGGGGTCGGTCCGAGGGTTTAATCCGTCGCACGCGATATCACTCCACATGGTCAAACGGGTACTGGTTCCGATCGACGGCTCCGAGCAGGCCTGGGACGCGCTCGACCACGCGATGGCCGAGTACCCGAACGCCGACGTCACGCTGTTGTACGTCATCAACCCGGTCGGGGCCGGCTCGGGCGCGCAGGTCGGCGACGTGAGCTACGGCGAGGAGTGGTACGAGGCCTCGAAGGCCCGCGCCGACGGGCTGTTCGAGGCCGCGCACGAGCGCCTCCCGGACGGGACGTTCGCCACCGAGACCACCGTCGACCGCCCCGCCAGCGGGATCGTCTCCTTCGCCGAGGACGAGGCCTTCGACGCCATCGTGATGGGGAGCCACGGCCGCGACGGCGTCTCGCGGATCCTCCTCGGAAGCGTCGCCGAGACCGTCGTCCGGCGCTCGCCCGTCCCCGTGACGGTAGTCCGGTAACCCGGCCCCACCTCGAGCCCACCTTTTGCTGCGGTCGCTCGTTCGCCTTCGGCTCACTCGCTCCCTGGCAAAATGTGGATCAAAAGCGCGTCGGGTTCCCGCTGGTCACCCTCGCGCCCGCTCGCTCCCGCTGGTCGCTCGCGGTACGATCACTACTCTCTCCGCAACCGCACAGCACCGCACCGCCGAAGCCCTCGACCGCTCGCTCCGCTCGCGGTCTCGCCCTTCATCCGCCAGGAGCCGCGCCAACCGCGCCGCAACCGCACAGCGGCCGCGCCGCACCGCGACCGCCGCAGCCGCCGCTATCGGGTTTTGGGAGAAAAAACGGTGGTCTGGACCGACTTACGCAGCGGCTTCGGCGTAGTTCCGTTCGAGGTACTCGACGATGTCGTCGGACTCCGCCATCCCCTCGACGTCGTTGTCGGGGTCGACGAGCACCGGCACGCCGGTCTGGCCGCTGACTTCTTCGACTTCGGTCCGCTCGTCGTGCGAACTCGGCACCATGTGCGATTCGTACTCCAGGTCGAGCTCTGCGAGCTTGTCCTTGACTTTCGCACAGTACGGGCAGCCTTCGAGTTCGTAGAGTTCGAGGTTGGACATTACACCTCGTGGTAGGCCGTCCAGCCTCAAGAACACCACGGTGGTGCGAACCGCTCGCAAACCCGCTCAGGGGAGCCGTCGTGCGAGTTCGCGCCGGATCCGCCCTCGCCGGTAGACGACCTCACCGACGAACCAGCAAAGCCCGAGCACCATTCCGCCGAGCGCCGCCGCGAATCCCCAGCTCGACAGCCACACGGGCCGGACGAACGGCGTGACGTGGCCGTAGCCCCGGGCCAGCGAACCGACCTCGGTCTCGACCGGGGTCCCCCTCGCCGTCCTCGAAACCCACTTCGGGAACGACGGGTTCGCGTCCGAGGCGTTCGTCCCGCCCGAGGCGGCGTAGCGTCCCGCGACCCCGAGATCCGCGATGGTCGGTCCGTTCGACCCCCCGATCGAGGCGTTCCCCGCCCCGGTCGCGTTCGCGGCGGAACGCCGCTCAGCGTCGTAGGGGGCCCACGGCGCGAAGTACTCCCAGACGACCTCGCCCCGCGGCGTGACCTCGACCACCCGCTGGTTCAGGGTGTCCGTGACGAGGGTGTTCCCGTTCGGCAGGCGGTCGGCGTCGCGCGGCCAGTCGAAGCCCGTGAGTGTCCAGGTTCGCGTCCACGTCCCCTCACCCGCCGGCCCGCCGGTCTGCTCGTACTCCACCACCCGGTCGTTCTCGGAGTCGGCCACGAGGATCGTGGGGGTGCCGTTCTCGCTTTCGAGGTAGTCCGGGTTGTGCTGTTCGTCGAGCGTGGCGTGCGCGCCGTCGCGACCGAGACGCAGTTCGATCCGCTTCGTCGAGCGGTCGACCACGACCGCCTGGTCGAAGTTCCGGAGCGAGACCAGGTACTCCCCCTCACGGACCTCGTCGACGTCGTTGACGTGGGTCCAGTCCGCCGAGTAGCCCCCGTCGGTCGCCCTCGGGAAGTGGTTTCGAACGGTCCACTCCCAGACGACCCGGTCCTGGCTCCGGTTGTAGACGAAGACCCGGTCGTTCGGCACACCCGAACCGTTGGTCGCGCGCATGTTCGCCACGAGGAGCTCGTCGTCGCCGATCAGGTCGACGTCGTGGGTGTCCTTGGCGTCGAAGCGCTCGGTCCAGACCCGTTCGTCCGACCGGGGGTCGTACTCGTAGACCACCGTCTCGCCGGGCTCCGTCGAGGTCACCAGCAGATTGCCGTCCGAGAGGGGGTCGACGTCGTAGTACCACCGCGAATCCGCGCCGCCGTCGTGAACCCACTGCGTGGTGGCGTTCGGGCCCGCGCTCACCAGCCGCGCGGGCTTCTTGCCGTTGCCGATCCCACGGAAGTGAAAGCCCTGGACGCTCACGACGGTGTTCCCGTTCGCGGGCTGGGTGACGTTTCCGGGGCCGAGACCGGTGGGGTCGTAGGTCATCGCCGAGGTGGCCGCCGCGAGCGCGAGCGCGCACAGCGCCGCGCCGAGGAGCCCCCTGAGAAGCCAGCGCCGGGCGGGGAGCGAATCAGGCATCTCGACTCCCAGCTATCAGAGCTGTCCCGCGAGGATCCCGCTCGTGCGGACGAAGAAGTAGCACACGAACGCGAGCGCGAGCACCCACTGGCCGGCCGAGACGTCACGCACCTGGCCGCGGGCGGTCTTCACGATGGGATAGGAGATGATACCGGCGGCGATGCCGTAGGCGATCGAGTAGGTGAACGGCATCACGAGGATCGTGAGGCCGGCGGGAACGGCGTGGGTCAGGTCGTTCCAGTCGACCTCGGCGACGTTCTGGAGCATCAGGACGGCGACCATCACCAGCGCGATGTGGGAGGCGTACTGGGGGATCGCCGACGCCAGCGGGACGAACAGCAACGAGACGAGGAACAGGACGCCGACGACGACCGCGACCAGCCCCGTCCGGCCGCCCTCCTCGACCCCCGTCGAGCTCTCGACGTAGGTCGTCACCGTCGACGTCCCCAGGATCCCACCGATGGTGGTGCCGACCGCGTCGGCCATCAGCGGTTTGTCGATGTCGGGGAGGTTGCCGTCGTCGTCGAGGAAGCCCGCGACCTGGCCGACGCCGGTGAGGGTTCCCGCGGTGTCGAAGAAGTCCACGAAGAAGAAGGTGAAGACGATCAGCGCGAACGAGAGCGCGTCGACGTTCTGGAAGCCCTGGACGAACGCGCCGACGAGTGGTGTGATGTCGTACCCAGCGGCGCTGTACTGGAGCCCGGAACTCGAAACCAGCGAGGCCGAGAGCAGGGTCGTTCCCTCGGGGGCCTGGTCGGCCGGGAACGCGCTGAAGCCGAGCAGCGAGGCGACGTAGCCCGCGAGCGCGGTCGTGATGATGCCGATGATGATCGCGCCCTTGGTCCCGCGGACGTAGAGCACGAGGGTGAAGAAGAGCCCGAGCACCGCGAGCACCGCCACCGGGTCGGAGGCGAAGACGGGGTTGAACTGGACGAACGTCGAGGCGTCGCCCGCGACGACCCGCATCGCCTCCAGCCCGATGATCGCGAGGAAGAGACCGATACCCGTCCCGACCGCGAACTTCACGGGTTCGGGGATGAGGTTGATGACGAACTCGCGTGCGCCGACGGCGGTCAGGACGAGGAAGAGCACCCCCTCGACCACGACGGCGGCGAGCGCGGTCTGCCACGGCACGCCGAGGCCGAGCACCACGGTGAACGCGAAGAAGGCGTTGAGGCCGAGACCGGGGGCCTGGCCGAACGGGCGATTCGCGTAGAGGCCCATCACCAGCGTGGCGACCGCGGCGGAGACGAGCGTCACCACCGCGATCATCTGGATGGTCTGTGCGTCGGTCCGGCCCGGAACCGAGATCGCTGCCCCGAGGATCGAGGGGTTGACCACCACGATGTAGGACATCGTGAGGAAGGTCGTCAGCCCCGCGAGGAGCTCGGTCCGGAGGTCAGTGTCGTGTTCGTCGAAGCCGAAGTACGCTGCAACGGTGTCCCTGGCACCCATCGATACTCAGAGGCCGGGGAGGGTGGTGTTAAACATTTTCATCAAGGTCTGACAAAAGTGAAACAAACGTCTACGCGTCCGCGAGGAGATCCTCGGCCGTGACGAGCGCGTCGAGGTCGACGTCGTGCTCGGCGAGGCGCTCGCGCGCGCCCTCCTCGCGGTCGACCACGACCAGCACACGGTCGACGACCGCGCCCGCCTCCCGGAGCGCCTCGACGGCATCGAGCGCGCTCTGACCCGTGGTCGCGATGTCCTCCAGCACGGTCACGCGCTCGCCCTCGGCGAGTTCGCCCTCGATCTGGTTCCCGGTGCCGTACTCCTTTTTGGACTTCCTGACGACGACGTAGGGCGACCCAGTCTCGACGCTCGTGACGGCCACGAGCGGGACCGCACCCAGCGCGACCCCGGCGAGTTTCCCGTCGTCGAGTTTCGCCGCGAAGGACCGGGCGATCCGCGAGAGGCAGTCCGGATCGGTCTCGAAGCGGTACTTGTCGACGTAGTACTCGCTGGTGCCGCCGTGGGAGAGTTCGAACTCGCCGTACTGCACGGCGTCGGCGCTCCGGAGCGCCTCGATGAGGTCGGTGTCGGCCATGGCGGCGAGTCGAACGGCCCGGTGATAAACGCCGCGGGCGCGGCGTGCGGCGGCGGAACGGCCGCCGTGCGGTGGTGGACGGTTCCGGTGCTGGTCCGGTGTCCCGGCGAGCGGGAGCGAGCGGTCGAGGGTCCGGCGGTGCTGTGCGGAGACGGTTCAGCACCGGAAGGCAACGGGCACGGCGGGATTCGAACCCGCGACCGTCGGATGGCTTCCCGTGGCGCTGGCGCGACACGGATAGAAGTCCGACGCTCTATCCGGACTGAGCTACGTGCCCTGGGTCCGGGTTCGGCGGGACGGATAAAAGCGGTTGGGTCGAGTGCGGAGCGTTTAACCCGGATTCCGGCCAATCCCGCCCATGCAGGTCATCGGCGTCGTCGGCCTTCCGGGCAGCGGCAAGAGCGAGGCCGCGACCGTCGCACGCGAACGGGGGGTTCCGGTGGTAACGATGGGCGACGTCATCAGGCAGGCGTGTCGCGAGCGCGGGCTCGACCCCGCCGACCACCACGGCGCGGTCGCGAAGGCGCTCCGCGAGGAGGGCGGTCCGGGAGCCATCGCCGAGCGCTCGCTCCCGACCATCGAGGCCGCGCTCGACGACGCCTCGACCGTCGTCGTCGAGGGGATCCGCTCCGACACCGAGGTCGAACGCTTCGAGGCGGCCTTCGGGGAGTCGTTCACCCTCGTCGCCATCGAGGCTCCCTTCGACACGCGGGTCGACCGGGTCAGCGCCCGTGGACGCGACACACCCGCCGAGGAGGGCGGCGAGAGCCTCGACGCCCGTGACGAACGCGAGCGCGGGTTCGGGATGGACGCCGCCATCGAGCGCGCCGACGTCGTGGTCGAGAACACCGGCTCGCTGGCCGCCTTCCACGAGGAGATCCGTGGACTCCTGACGGAGGAGCCATGATCTACCGGGTCGACGTCGAGGTCACCGCGCCGGTCCACGACACCGAGGTCACCGACCGGGTCGCCGACGCGGTCGAGACCCTCGTCCCGGGGGCCGAGATGGAACGCGCACCGGGCGAGATCCGCGCCGAGGCCCACAGCCTGGATCGGTTCTCCGAACTCCTCCACGAGCAGGAGATCCTCGACAGCGCCCGCAACGAGTTCGCCGCCGGCACCCGGGGGGACGTCATCGAGTTCGAGTTGAAGAAACAGCCCGCCTTCGTCGGTGTCGTCAACTTCGCGGTGGGCGATCCCGACGAACTCGGCGGGATCCGCTTCGAGGTACACGTCCACGAGCCCTCGGTCGCCGCGTACATCGACCACGTCGCGCCGCCGACCGAGGAGGGAAGGCCGGTCGAGCGGGAGAGCTGACCACAGCGGCTTTGCGTCCCGACGGAAACGGGTCGTATGTCCACGGCCGTCTTTTTCGACCTCGATGGAACGCTCCTCGAATTCACGAAGCCTTACCGCGAGGTCATCGAAGCGACCTTGAACGCGTGTCTCGACCGCTCGACGGCAGCGCTGGTCGAGACGTACAACGAGAACTTCTACGAGGCATTTACCGCGATCGAACCGGAGCCGTATCGGCACGGAATGCGGGCGGTTCGGGCAGAAGCAGAGAGCGACGTGGCCCCTGAGGCGCTCGTCTCCGAGTTGTACGAACGGGAGGTGGCGATGACGACCGTGAGCGATGGCGCTCGGAAGCTGACCGAGTCGCTCGCGGAGCGCCATCACCTGGGGGTCATCACGAACGGCCTGACGGAGTGGCAACGAGCGAAGCTCGCTCATCACGACCTGCTCGAACGTTTCGGGACGGTGGTCACGTCCTACGAGGCCGGCGCGCACAAACCCGACTCGGCACCGTTCGAGCTGGCGAGAGAGCGCGTCGACGCCGACACCTACGTGATGGTCGGCGACGACTACGAGGCGGATATCGAAGGTGGAAGGCAGGCCGGGTTCGTTCCCGTTCATCTCGATCGTGGGGTGTCGGGCGGAACGCAGGTCCGCGACCTCGGGGCGCTTTCGAACCTGCTCGATTCGCTGGCCTAGCGGTCGAAGCCGCTCACGAATATCGCGAGCCACTCGCCGAGGTCCCGCCGTCGAGTCACGTCGACCGCCTCGACCCACTTCACCCACTGGAAGCCGCGGCGACCGGGGGCCACGAGGCGGAGCGGGTAACCGTGGCCGTGGTCGAGGCGCTCGCCGTCGACGTGGGTCGCGAGCAGCGCCTCGCGGGCCTCCTCGACCGGGAGGCTCCAGCGATAGCCGGTCACCGACCGGAAGGAAACCCACTCGGCCTCCGTCCCCGGCTCGACGGCGTCGAGGAGGTCCCCCACCCGGACCCCGCGCCAGTCGTGGGTCGAGTACCAGCCGCTGGTGCAGTCCAGGGTCGCCCGATGGCCGTTCTCGGGGTCGAGGTCGGAATCGGTGAGTTCGAGCTCTCGTCGGGTCTCGCCCCCGATACGGAGGGTCCAGGCGTCGGCCTCGATGGGATCCGGGTCGTCGGCGACCCAGCTCGTGACCGGGAAGGCGTTGCCGGCGTCGGAGCCGTCCTCCGTCGACCCGGTGAAGCGGTGGTCCTCGCCGCCGGTGTCGAGGAGGCGGTTCGCGGTTCGCTGGAGCCGCCACGTCAGCGCGCCGAAGCCCACCACGGCGAGCGACGAGAGCGCGGTTCGTCGCCCCTCGAAGTCGTGGGTGCTCGGGAGCCGGAAGCGGCTTCGGAGGTGGACGAGCAGGACGGGCACTACGAGCGCGCCGAGGACCATGTGGACGAACAGGAGTGGCCACGGGCCGAGGCGGGGGGTCACACCGAACGACCAGACCGCACCGGTGGCGAGCGCTCCCACCGCGAGGAGGGCCAGGAGGATCGAGACCGGCGTGTGGCGGTCCCACGCCCGTCGCACCGTGACCCGTGGCCGAACCCGGCGGAGCTTCCAGAACAGGAGAAGGACGAGCGCCAGCCCGCCTACGCCGTGGAGGGCGAACACGACGGCATCGCTCGGTCGACCCGAGATAAGGGTCAGGAGGCCGGTCGCGGCGACGAACCCCACGGTGACGAGGATCGACCAGTCGACCAGCCGTGGCGGGAGTTCGAACCGCGAACGCGTCATGCGTTCGTATAGGCTCTCCGACGGGTTAACCCCCGCGACGACTCACGCGGCCTCGTACCCCCAGAGACCGGTTCCGTTGCGCTGGGCACGCGCCTCGGCCCGTTCGAACGCGTCGGTGCGCGTCAGTGGCGCGTCGTAGAACCGGGCGTAACCCCGGACGAGGAGCTGTCGGTTGAACGGCTGGCCGTCGACGGAGACGTAGACCAGCAGCCGACCGTAGCTTCCGCGGGTGTCGGCGGCCGGGTCGAGCGCGACCGTGACCTGCCGGCCGTCGAGTTCGTCGCGAGCGAACCGGCTCGCGTTCTCGCCCCAGGCGTGAAGCCAGTCCGCGCCGGCCTCGGTCTCGGGGACTCCCTCGAACTCGTCGGGCGTGTTGTCGCCGTAGACCTCGGGCGTGTCGACGCCGAGGAGTCGGACGGTGTCCGTGGTGCCGTTCGCAAAGCGCACGTCCATCGTGTCGCCGTCGACCACCTCGACGACCGTGACGGTCCAGGAGGTCCCATCGTTCGACCCAACGGGTCCGGAGCTCGTCGTCGGTCCCGTGAGTCCGCTACAGCCGGCGAGCACGACGAGGAGACAGACCAGCGGCACGGTCGGTTTCACGAGCCACCCACTCCCGAGGGCGTGCTGAAACCGATGGAACCGGCAGGGAACGCCGCGGGATCGACGGCTCAGACCACGACCCGGACGACCGCGAACAGCACCAGGACACCCAAAACGTCACACACGTTCGTCACGACCGGGATCACGACGTCGTCGGGGTCGAGGCTGAATCGGTAGGCGGCGTAGGTCGCGACCACCGTGACGAGGACGGCGAGCACCGCGAGCACGGCCCCGCTCGCGGTCGCGACCACGAGGACCGTCACCAGTGAGAGCGCGGTGCCCGAGAGGAGTTCGGAGAGGAGCCACGCGCCGGCACCCACGGCTGGAAACATGGTGAGCGAGAGCCCGACGGTGGCGAGCGCGTTGCCCGCGAGGGTCTCGTCCGCGGGTGAAAAGGAGAGCCGCCCGAGGTGGAAGGCCGTCGAGAGCCGCGCGGCGAGCACGCTCCCGAGGTTGCCCGCGGTGCCGATGGTGACCGGCACGAGCACGAGCAGCGAGGGATACCGGAGGAGCGTGGCCTGAAACGAGTCGAGAACCAGCCCGCTGCCGAGTTCGACCAGCGCGAGCACCACGAGCACCGGCACCGTGGCGCGGGTGATCGCCCGGACGGTCCACTCGGTCGGCACTCAGCCCCCACCCCCGCCGAGCGCGAGCACGATCCGGGCCGCGAGCAGGAGGAAGACGAGGCCGAAGACGTCGCCCGTCGTCGTCACCACCGGGCCGACGATGGTGTCGGGGTTGTAGCCGCGCCGATAGCCCGCGAACACGACCACCACCACCGCCGTCGTCAACACCGCTCCCGAGAGGAGTCCCGCGATGACGGCGACGGCGACCAGGGTGGTGATCGGTGCCGAAGGCCGACCGAGGATCCCGAGGATCACGTAGGCCGCGACGGCGGCGAAGCTGCTGACCATCAGCCCGTTCGTTATCGCGGCCACGATGGCGGCGACGAGACGGTCGTCGCCGGCCCCGACCCGTGGTTCGATCAGTCCCTGGTGGAGCGCGGTGGCGAGCCGCGCGCCGAACGAGCCGTAGACGTTCCCCCGGGTGGCGAGCAGCGCCGGCACGAGCACCAGGAGTCCGTCGATCATCCGGAGTTCGGTCCGCATCCCGCCGAGGACGACGCCCGCGACGAGGCCACCGACCAGGCTCGCCGACAGCGCCGGCAGCGCCTCGCGGTAGGCCTCGCGCGCGACCTCGACGATACTCATCACCCGAGAGAACCGCCGCCAGCGGTAAAAACTCGTTCCGTTGGGCAACGGGACTATGGGAAGGGAGCAAATGTTCTCGGGTCGCACCCAGAACGTTTTACTCAGATGGGCTCTATTCTGGACGAAATGGTATCGTCCCGGATGCAGGCCGTGTCGTGCTTGGTCTCCGTCGTCATCGGTGGGGCGATACTGCTCTTCGACTCACTCTCCGGCCTCACGGTCTCTTCCGGCGAGTATTCGGTTTCGCTTGGACCATACGGCTTCCTGTTTCTCGTGCTTAGTGTAGCCTTGCTTGCTGGGGACGCCACTGGACGCACACGAATACTTGGTTCGGCAGGCTGGATCACTGGTCTCTGCCTCATCATCGTCGTCGATGGATTGGTAGCACTCGGTCCGTACATCTACGATGCTGGGGTCGTGGTGCTGGTCGTGACTGGTGCCGTGCTGTTTTTAGTAGAATTCGACTTCGGTCAAGAACGGAATGTGGACGGCTCGTAGCGTCTCAGCCGAACGGGCCGCCACCGCCGCCCATGCCACCCATCCCGCCCATGCCGCCACCGCCGCCGTCGCCTTGCTCCATTCGCTTCATCATCCGCTGCATGTCGGCGTCGCCCATCCCCTGGAACTGCTTCAGGGTGCGTTCCATCATCCGGTGTTGTTCGAGGAGCTCCCGAACGCGTTCCTCGGGCTGGCCGCTCCCGCGGGCGATCCGGCGGGTCTGGCTCGCGCCCACCGAACGGGGGTTCTCGAGTTCGGAGTCCGTCATCGAGTCCATCACGATGTCGAAACTCCGCATTCGGTCCTGGGTGACGTCCATCGCGTCGTCGGGGAGCTGGTCCTTCAGCCCGCCGCCGAGTCCGGGGATCATATCGAGGACCTGATCGAGGGGCCCCATCTTGTTCATCGCGTCCATCTGGTGGCGCATGTCCTTCAGGGTGAACTGGCCCTGGAGGATCTCCTCGGGGTCCCAGTCCTCCTCGTCGTCGGTGGTCTCCATCGCGCGCTCGACCCGCTCGGCGAGCTGCTTGAGGTCGCCCATCCCCAGGAGTCGGGAGATGAAGCCGTTGGGCTCGAAGCGCTCGACGTCCTGCACCGTCTCGCCGGTCCCGAGGAACGCGATCGAGGAGTCGGTCTCGTTGACGGCGGTGAGCGCCCCGCCACCCTTCGCGGTCCCGTCGAGCTTGGTAATCACGACGCCGTCGATCCCGATAGCATCCTCGAAGCGCCGGGCCTGGTCCTTCGCCCCCTGGCCGATCGCGGCGTCCATCACCAGCAAACTCCGATCGGGTTGGACGACGTCGTCGATCGCGCGGATCTCGTCGATGAGGTCGTCTTCGAGCGCGTGCCGCCCCGCGGTGTCGACGATCTTGACCTCGGCCTCGTCGGCCGCTTCGAGCCCCTCGCGAGCGATCTCGACCGGGTCGTCGCTGTCGGGGTCACCATAAAAAGTGACCTCCGCGCGTTCGGCCATCTGCTTCGACTGGTCGTACGCGCCGGGGCGGAAGGTGTCGGTCTGGATGACGGCGGGCCGGAGACCCTTCTTCGAGAACCACCACGCCATCTTCGCGGCGGTGGTGGTCTTCCCCGAGCCCTGGAGGCCAGCGAGCAGGATGGTCTGAGATTCGAGCGGGAGGTCCGTGCTCTCCCCGACGAGGTCGACCATCTCCTCGTAGACGATCCGGAGGACGAAGTCCCGCGCCGTCGTGCCGCCGGGCGGCTCCTCGTTGAGCGCGCGGTCCTCGATCCGGTCCGAGAGGTCCATCACGAGGCTGATCTCGACGTCGGCTTGGATCAGCGAACGCTGGATCTCCCGGACGACCTCCTCGACGTCGTCGGCGTCGAGGCGGGTCTTGCCCTGGAGTCTGTTGAGGGTTCCCCGGAGGGAACTCCCGAGGTCGTCGAGTACCATTTGCCACCACTACGCCGTGTGGTTCCTAAAGCCCTTCTGGACACCCACTTTTTTACTTCGTCGGGTTCGCCGGAGGCGAACCACTCCTCGCAAAAACCTGGACTAAAAACTGCCGCTCACTCGCGCTCCGCGCTCGTTCGCGGTACAATCACTAACGCTCCCGCTACCGCCCCGCACCGCCCACACGCCTCCCCAACCGATTCGTTCGTGGTTCGAAAATCGCGTGGCGATTTTCGTCATCACGAAAGGCGCTTCGCGCCTTTCGAACGACTCCCTCCGGTCGCTCACTCATCCCTCGCACAGTGTTCGCGGCCGCGGGTTCACGTCCACTCACGGGTCACTTCGTTCCCCGTTCGCATCGAGGCGCTTCGCTCCTCGCGTCGCTCACCCACGACCGCGAGCGCGCGCCAACAGCTACAGCAATGCGTCGGTTTCCACGATCGTCGCGAATTCGCCGTCGAGATGGGCGAGCGCGAGGCGATGGCTCTGCTCGGCATCGTAGCTCTCGCCGTCGTAGCCCACCCGCTCGTGAGTCGCGGTCGCGTCGGCGACCACGAACACCCGAAAGTCGAGGTTCTCGGCCATCCTGGCGGTGGTCGAGACACAGTGGTCGGTGGTCAGCCCCACGACCACGAGCGTCTCGTGGCCCGCCTCGCGGAGTCGCGCTTCGAGGTCGGTCCCGACGAACGCGCTGTTGACCGATTTCTCGACGACTGGCTCGCCGCTCTCGGGTTCGGCGACGGGTTTGAACGCGTTGCCCGGCCTGTCCGGTCGGAGCGGCGAGTCGGGTTCGGTCGAGCAGTGCCGGACGTGGATCACGGGCCGCTCGGCCGCGCGCCACGCGTCGAGGAGACCGCCGATGCGCTCTTCGCAGTCGGGGTTGTTCCGCTCGCCCCATCCGGGTTCGTCGAATCCCTGCTGGACGTCCACCAAGAGGAGAACGGCGTCGTCCGGCACCACATCGCCCTCACCCGTTTCGGCGACCGAACTCATGGTTTCGTGATTTCGAGCGGGCAGTCCCGATGGCTCTCGCCTTCGGCCTCGGGCAGGAGGTACTGTTTCCACTCGCGGTCGTCGGGATCGCCCCAGTCGCCGAGGTCGGCGTGGGGACAGACCGCGTCGTACTCGTCGGCGCGTTCGCGGATGACCTCACGCGCCCGTCGGCCCGCCGCGGTGTCGCCGGTGATCCCCTCGAAGATCGCCCGCGGCTGGAAGGTGATCTCCAGCCCGTGGGGGTTGTGGCGGCTCCGGCGGGCCTCGTAGAACGGCGCGCGCGCCGTCGGGAACATCGGGACCCCGCCGAAACAGAACTCCCAGTGGGGGTCGTCGGGGTCGGCGGGGATCTCGTAGGGCCACGGCTCGGGGTCGGTGTCGTGGAGATACTGCAGGATCTCCCAGAGCCGGTCGCCGTACTCCGCCTCGGTCAGCGGGGTTTCGGGCGGCGCGAAGAAGACCACAAGCGAGACGCGCTCGCCGGGCGAGTCGAAGGTCTTCGCGTACTCGTACAGCGTTTCCCGGAGTCCCGCGAGCGCGTCCTCGTCGGTCGTCGACGCACAGAACGCGTAGCGCGCCATCCCGGTCGCCTCGCTCTCGACGCCGAAGTAACACGGAAAGGGCGCGTCGGTGTCGAGCATCGTCTTCCGGAAGGTCCCGTACTGCTCGGCCGCCCACGCAGGTAGCTCGTCGTGGTCGATCCGGTCCCGGAGGGTCGACTGGTCGAGATACCTGCTCGGAAGCGAAACGCTCATACAGTCGGTTTCGTCGCCCGTTCGCGTATGTCTTCCGATTCAGCCGGCGAGAGTCGAACGTTTGGTCTCAGATCAGCCCGACGAGCCGAAGCGTGATCGCGGTCGCGCCGGCACCGAGAAGGAGAAGCAGGGCGTTCGCGGTCGTGTTCGCGGCGGTGGCGAGCCCGAGCGAGTACCGCCGCGAGGAGAGCGGCCAGAACGGCGCGACCCCCATCGGCGTCAGCCAGTCCGCGAGCAGGTGGGCGAGAACGACCAGCGCGCCGAGGAGGCCACCGAAGCCCGCGAGGGGACGTGGCCCGAACCCGACGAGTCGAGTCCCCAGAGCCCAGCCGCCCGCGCCGCAGGCGAGCCCGAAGAGGGCGGCGAACGCCAGCGTGTGGGTCGCGCCCCGGTGGGTGAGCAATCGCGTTCGTGTATCGAGGTCGGGCACCATCGCGAACCAGACCACGACGACGAACCCCGCGACGGCCAGCGCGAACCGACCTCCCGAGAGCAGAAAATAGCCGACCGGTGCGTAGAGGAACAGGCCGACGCCGACGTGACCCGACCGGTACACCTCAGTCGTCGTCCCCGAGGAGCCGGTCGACGAGCACGTCGGGCTCGAACCGCTCGATGTCGTCGTAGCCCTGGCCGGTGCCCAGGAACAGGATCGGCTTGCCGGTGACGTGGGCGATCGAGATCGCCGCCCCACCCTGGGAGTCGGCGTCGGCCTTCGCGAGGATCGTCCCGTCGATCGTCGCGGCGTCGTCGAACTCCCGGGCGCGGTTGGTCGCGTCCTGACCCGCGACAGCCTCGTCGACGAAGATCGTCATGTCCGGATCCACCACTCTATCGATCTTCTCCAGCTGGGCCATCAGGTCGTTCGAGGTGTGGAGCCGACCCGCGGTGTCCCCGAGCACGACGTCGATGTCGTTGGCCTCGGCGTACTCGACGGCGTCGTAGAGCACCGCCGCCGGGTCCGAGCCCTGGTCGTGGGCGATGACCTTCTTCCCCAGGTTCTCGGCGTGCTCGGCCAGCTGCTGGTTCGCGCCCGCCCGGTAGGTGTCGCCGTTGGCGAGCACGGTCGAGAGGCCCCGCTCCTCGAAGTAGCGTGCGAGCTTCGCGATCGAGGTCGTCTTCCCGACGCCGTTGACGCCGGTGAAGACGATCGTCACGGGTTTGTCGGCCTCCGCGATCCGCTGGTCGAAGTCGAACTGCCCGACGCTGATGACCTCCCGGAGGGACTCCGCGAGCGCCTCCTCGACGACGGTCCCCGTGCCCTTGACCTGGGCGCGTGTCGCCCCGGTGAGCTCCTCACGGAGCCGGTCGAGGATCGCCTCCGTCACCGTCATCTCGACGTCGCTTTCGAGCAGCGCCATCTCCAGTTCGAACAGCGGTCCCTCCAGCTCGGCGGCCTCGATCAGCGACTGGCCGGTGGCGAACAGCTTCGCCCGCGTCCCGAAGCCGAGGTCTTCGTCCTCGCCCGCCGATTCGTCCTCGTCCGGAACCGTCGTCGGCCGGTTCAGTCGGGTCCGCCGGCGCTCCGGTTCGGCGTCGTCGTTCGTCTCCTCCCCCGTTCCCGGTTCGACGGTCCCGGACGCGGCCGCGCCGCTTCCCGATTCGTTCGTGTCGAGGTCGGAGGATGCCGACGCGTCCGAGGACGCCTCGGCGGGTTCGTCGGTCGTTTCCGAGTCGACGGACTCTTCGGACTCTTTGGGCTCTGCGGGGTCGGCTGCCGACGCGTCCGTGCCCGCTCCGAGCGGCGACGGTTCGCTCTCGGCTGCCTCCGGTTCGGTCCCGTCGAGCGTGGGTTCGTCCTCGACCGCCGGTTCGGGTTCGGAAGCGGCCTCCGGTTCGGCGGTCGTCGTTTCGGGCTCCGCGACCGTTTCGTCGGTCCCTGCCGCGGCTGCCGCTTCGTCGGCCTCGTCAGCCTCCGCCGCCGCGTCGTCGATCTCCTCCTCGGCGTCGTCCCGGAAACTGCTGAGCCGGTCCTTGAGTCCGTCGAACATCGCCTATTCGTCGTCCGGCTCCCCGCCCATTCCACCCATCTGGCCCTGGAGTTGCTGCATCTGTTGTTGTTGGAGCTGCTGGGCCTGCTGTTCGAGCTCCTCGCGTTCGGACTCGACCTCCTCGATCTCCTCTTCGACCTCCGAGATACGGTCGTCGAGCGTTTCGCGTTTGCGTTCGAGGGTCTCGACCGCAGCCTCCTCGTCCTGTTCGGCCGCGTAGCCGCCGCCGAGGCTCACGACCGTCTCGTCGAGGTCCTGGACCTCGGCGCGAACGTAGGCGTCGCCGCCGAGCGGGACCTGGACCGTCGAGCCGCTTTCGAGCGCGTCGAGCGCCTCGGTGGCCTCGTCGATCTCCGATTGTTCGTCACGGAAACCCTCGATCTCGGCCTCCATCGCCTCCTTTTGCTGTTCGAGCACGTCGAGCTCCTGGGAGAGCTGTTCGAGCTGCCCACCGCCACCGCCGCCACCACCGAGGCTCATCGGTCGCCCTCCGTGGCGCGTGCTTCGACTCCGGTCCCGAACGCAGTAACGAACGTATCCATACCCGGTGGTGGGTGAGCACGTCGGAAGAACCTTGTCCTCTCGTCGGACGACGGTCGAGCCGTTCGGAATCGCGCGGCCTCAGCCGTCGATGTAGCCGAGCGCGTCCTCGATACGACCGAGCTCGGGGCCCGTGCTGTCCCGCCCGACGACGTAGCCGTGCTCGTTGGCGAGCAGCCCCGAGCCGACGAGCGGCGCGCCGTAGTTGACGGTGCCGATGTCGGCGGGGACGTCGAGCAGCTCTTCGAGGTAGTCGAGCTCCTCGTCGGTGGAATTGGGGTGACAGAGAACCCCTCGATCGGTGGCGACCGCCGCGGTGCCCACCGTTCGAACGTCCGCGAGCGCGCCGCGCTCGGCCGGAACCCCGAGGTGCTCCTCGACGACCGCGACGGCCTCCTCGGGGAGGTCGGGGTGGAGGTACGCCCCCGAATCGTTGACCAGCACGACGTTGCCGGCGGCGTTGATCCGGCCGGGAAGCGTCGCCACCGGGAGGTCGGTCGCGTCGGCGATCCGCTCGCGCTCGGCGTCGGTGATGCGTTCGCTCGTGAGCAGTCCGTTCGAGTTGCCGGTGACGAGCGCACCCACAGTACCGGATCCGGCGACGGTGGTCTTCACTGGCGGGACACCGAGCTCGTCGGCGAGCTCCGAGACGAATTCGTCGTCGACGTCGGGTCTGACGAGGAGGCAGTCGTCGGTGGCGCTCGCGAAGACCCCGACGTACGCCGAACCGGAAAAGGCCGCGCGGAGCACGCTACTCCGCGTGTTCTGCTTCGACGACCCGCTCGCCTTCCTCCTCGAATCGAGCCGCGCGCACCCGAAGCTTGCTCGGGGGCTTCTTCCGGCCGCGCGACCAGACCGCCTCGTTGATCGAGGGGTCGAGACGCACGGCGTCGGGGTCGGCCTTGAAGTGCTGGGCGAGGTGGTCGCGGATGAGGCCCATCGCGCGGTCGGCGCTCTCGTGTTTGGCCCCGGCCTTGACCTTGCGGAGCGGTACCGTCACGACGCGCTCCTCGAAGTCGTCGGCGCTCATTCGTCCGTGTCCGAGCGCCGCCAGTTGCGTCGCTTCGGGTTGCGCATGGTGTCGCGGTCGGTCTTCATGATGACCCACGCCGGCACGCGACTGTTCTGCCGTTCGAGTTTGCCGAGGCGCTTTTTCTTCGCCTTGGACTTCTTGCTCATGGTGGAGGTCCTATCCCGCCTCGGCTTATATCTTTGTCCTTTTGGCTGCTTCCCGCCGACGCCGTTCGCCTCAGACGACCGCCAACGGGAGCATGACGAGCACGCCGACGACCAGCCCGAACACCAGCTCCCGACGGCCACCGCCCGGCAACCCCGCACCGATCTCGCGGGCTTCGGGGATGAAGTCCGCGAGCACGAGATAGACCATCGCGCCGGCGGCGAAGCCGAACCCGACCGCGAGGAGGTCGCGTGCGATCCGGACGAAGTAGAAGGCGACCACCGCGCCGATGGGTTGGGGGAGGCTCGAAAACACCGCCCACCACACCGTCCGGGGGTTCGAGACGCCCATCGACCGGAGCGGTATCGAGACCGCGACGCCCTCCGGGACGTTGTGGATCGAGATGGCGACCGTCATGAAGACCGCGAGCACCGGTACCGTGAGCCCGAAGAGCGCGACCCCGCCCCCGAGGTCGAGGTCGGCGAACGAGACGCCGACCGCGACCCCCTCCGGAAAGCTGTGGACCGTGAGCACTCCCAAAATGAGGAGGAGCTTCCGGTAGTCGGCCTCCTCGTAGTGGCGCGGGTGGACCTCGATGTCGGAGAGCACGCGCTGGCTCACGACCACGAGCCCCACACCCGCGAGGAGGCCGAGCGCGAGCTCGGCGGGCGTGCCCTGGGCGAGTCCCTCGAAGACCAGCCCGAACGTCGACGCCGAGACCATGATACCCGAGGCGAGCCCCCAGAGCACGACGTTCGTCCGGTCGCTCACGTCGTCGACGAAGAAAAAGGGCACCGCGCCGAGACCCGTCGCGAGCGCGGTGAGGAGCCCCGCGACGAAGACCAGGGTGAGCCCCGCCAGGAGATCCGGTTCCATACCGGCGAGAGGGCTCCGAGACACATATCAACCACCTTTCAGATTTAGGCGACCCTCAACCGTACTCTTCTGTTCGATCGGGCTCCGCTCCGTTCGCTCGCGTCTACAGCTCGACCCGTTCGACGGTGGTGTACTCGGGACCGTCGTCGGTGAGCACGCTCTCGGTGAGACCGATGGAATCGACCTCGCGGCTCCCCAGGGTCGGGTCGGTCTCGCGGAGCGCGCGCTGTACCCGTTCCTTCCCGCCGGCGTGGTCCATCCGGGCGACCGTCGCGTGCGGCGTGAACGCGTGGTCGGCGGGATCGAAGCCGAGTTCTACCGTTCTTCGCTCGATAGCCTCGTGGAGCCGCGTGAGGTCGTCGCTACCTTCTCGAACGCCGACCCAGACCACCCGGATGTACTCGTCGCTCGGGAACGCGCCGAGCCCGCCGAACTCGGCGGTGAAGGGTTCGACGTCGGTCTCCTCGACCGCCGCTTCGAGGGCGTCGGTGAGGTCCGGAACACGCGATCCGTCGACATCGCCGAGGAACTTCAGCGTGACGTGAACTTGATCGGGAGCCGTGAGTCGGATCCCGCCCGCGTCCGCGAGGGGTTCTTGGACGGCGGCGATCTCGTCTTCGAGGCCGTCGAGGGCGACGCTGACGAAGAGTCGCATGGGGTGCGTAGCAGGCCGCAGGCCTTAATCGGGGTCGTCCCGTAGGGGGGGTCATGACTGACCCTGACGACGAGCGAGAGGGTGGTTCGCACCCGTTCTCGGAGGGCGAGGGGTTCTCCGACCCCGAGGGGTTCGACCTCGACCCGCCCGAGCTCGCGGTCGACCCGAGCGAGGTCGACCCGGTGGACTCGCGCGTGCTCTCGGACCTACTCGACGAGCGCCAGATCGGCGGCGACGTCGACGTCGAGGAGCTCATCGACGTCGGGTTGAGCTACATCGAGATCAACCGGTACGAACAGGCCACCGAGACCTTCGAGCGCGCCGCGCGGTTCGCCGAGGACGACGGCCTCGAACAGGAGGCGTGGGTCAACAAGGGCGCGGCCCACGCCGAGTTGGAGGAGTACGACGCCGCCATCGGGGCCTACCAGGAGGCACTCTCGCTCGACGCCGACTCCGAGCACGCCGCGAGCGCCGAGACGAACCTGGCCTACGCGCTCTGGGAGAGCGGGCAGACCGAGCAGGCGCTCGACCACGCCGAGCGGGCGGTCGAGCGCGACCACCGCTTCGCCCAGGGCTGGTACAACCGGGGCTTCTTCCTGCTCGAACGCGGGCTCGCCGAGGAGGCGCTCAACAACTTCGACAACGCGCTTCGGCTGGGTTTCCGAAACGCCGAGGTGCTAGAGGAGAAGGCGCGCGCGCTGGAGGAGACCGGCCAGGACGAGCGCGCGGAGGAGGTGGCCGAGGAGGCCCGCGAGCTTCGCGAGCAAGCCGAGGAGGAACTCGTCCGTGATCGTCAACGAGCGCAAAACGCCTGAGGGACGACTCGTCTCGGTGTGTGACGAGGCCATCCTCGGCGAGACCTTCGACAACGACGGCGTGCCGTTCGAGGTGACCGAGGAGTTCTACGACGGCGAGCCAGCCGACGAGGACCGGGTGGTGGCGAGCCTCGCGCGCGCTCGCGTAGCGAACATCGTCGGGTCGGAGGCGGTCGACCTCGCGGTCGAACACGGCTTCGTCGAGGAGGGGAACGTCCTCGACCTCGGCGGGACGGCCCACGCCCAGCTGTTGCGGCTCGGGTGACTACTCGCCGACGAGCGCGCCGAACTCCTCTATCGGGACGCCTTCCATCGTGTCCATATCGAGCCCGTGGCGTGCGGCGGCCGTCGAGACCTCGAAGACGGTCTCGCGGTCCGGGGCCTCGAAGACCACGAGGAAGTCATAGCGCCCGAGGAGGGCGTAGGTGTCCTCGAGTTCGGCGTCGACGTCCTCCAGTTCGAGACTGATATCGCCCCAGAGCGAAGCGAGCTCCTGGAGGTTCTGGAACTCCGCGTCGACCGCCTCGACGAGCGCGACCCACGTCTGCATACCCTCGACTTCGAGGCGACGCCGAAAAGGGGTTCCGGCCGTTCGCCGGTCGGTGGTTTCGCGCGGGCAGCGCTTGTGAATGCCTGCGCAGGTCTTATCCGTCGACCAGCGCGTGTACGGACATGAGTTACTCGACGACCATCGGCTGGTCGCTGTTCACCTCGGGCATCGTCACGCTGTTGCTCAAAGTCGCCCCCTACGATTCGCTCTACTGGGGCATTGCGTTGCTAGTCGTCGGGCTCGTGATCATGTCCCGGCGCGTGCTGTAGTCCGACTAGGGCGACCGAAGGAATGTTCCGCGTCGGGACCGTAACGAGGCCAATGAGCACGCAAACCGAGGAATCGCTCGACGTCGACCGTCTTCGAAGCGAGTTCCCGATCCTCGAACGCGAGGTCGGCGACGGCCAGCGCGTTATCTACCTCGACAACGCCGCCACGAGCCAGACCCCCGACCGGGTGGTCGACGCGATGAGCGACTACTACCGGGGAACGAACGCAAACGTCCACCGCGGGATCCACCACCTCAGCCAGGAGTCCTCGGTGTCCTACGAGGAGGCCCACGACCGGCTCGCGGCGTTCGTCGGGGCCTCGGGCGGGCGTTCGGAGATGGTCTTTACGAAGAACACCACCGAGGGCCTGAACCTCGTGGCCTACGCGTGGGGCCTCCGGGAGCTGGGTCCGGGCGACGAGGTGGTGCTCTCGGAGATGGAACACCACTCCGCGCTGGTGACCTGGCAGCAGATCGCGAACCGGACCGGGGCCGACGTGAAGTTCATCGGCATCGACGACGAGGGCCGGCTCGACATGGACCACGCGGCGGAGCTCGTCACCGACGACACCGAGATGGTCTCGGTGACCCACGTCTCGAACACCCTCGGGACGATCAACCCCATCGCCGACCTCGCCGACCTCGCCCACGACCACGATAGCTTCGTCTTCGTCGACGGCGCGCAGGCCGTCCCCCACCAGTCCGTCGACGTCGAGGCGCTCGACGTGGACTTCTACGCCTTCTCGGGTCACAAGATGTGTGGGCCGACGGGCATCGGCGGGCTCTACGGCAAGGAGGACCTGTTGGCGACGATGGAGCCGTTCATGTACGGCGGCGGGATGGTCAGGAAGGTCGCCTTCGACCGGACGACGTGGGCCGAGGTCCCCGAGAAGTTCGAGGCCGGCACGCCCCCGATCGCCGAGGCGGTCGGGCTCGCCGAGGCCGCCGACTACCTCGACGACGTGGGTCTCGAACGCATCGAGCGCCACGAGCGCGACCTCGTGGAGTACGCGATGGGTCGGATGGCCGAGTTCGACGACATCGAGGTCTACGGCCCGCCCGCGGACGAGCGCGCGGGTCTCGTCTCGTTCAATCTGGAGGGGGTCCACGCCCACGACCTCGCGAGCATCATGAACGACCACGCCGTCGCCATCCGACCGGGCGACCACTGCACCCAGCCCCTCCACGACGTGCTCGGGACGGCGGCCTCGGCGCGCGCGTCGTTCTACCTCTACAACACGGAGGCGGAGGTCGACGCGCTCATCGACGCCATCGACGACGCGCGGCAGCTGTTCGGCTGAGCCCCCCGGAATCCTTTTGCGTCGCACAGACCTACTCGGGTTCACTATGAGTATGGGCTCGGACATGTATCGCCAGCAGATACTCGACCACTACAAGAACCCGCGGAACTACGGCGAGCTCGACGACCCCACCTTCTCGCACATCGGCGAGAACCCGATGTGTGGCGACGAGATCGCGGTGGACGTCCAGCTCGCCGACGACGGTGAGACCATCGAGCGCGCGGCGTTTCGCGGGGACGGCTGTGCGATCAGCCAGGCCAGCGCGAGCATGCTCACGGGCGAACTCGCGGGGATGACCCTCGACGAGCTCGACGAGCTGGACCGCGACGACGTGATCGACCTTCTGGGTGTGGACATCAGCCCGATGCGGGTCAAGTGTGCGGTGCTCGTGGAGATGGTGGCCCAGGACGGCGCGGCGATCTACCAGGGCGAGAAGACCAGCATCGAGAAGACCAAAACCGAGTAGACGGTTTCGTGGCCGCTGGGCGGCCAGCGGGCGCGGTGCGGTTGCGGCCAGCGGAAGGCGGTTGCAGTGGCGGGGTTCTCCTGGTGGATGAAGGGCGAGGTCGTTCGAAAGGCGCGGAGCGCCTTTCGTGATGACGAGAGAGCTTCGCTCTCTCGAACCAACGCGGAGCGTCCGAGGGCTTCGGCGGAGGCGGTTGCGGTGCTGTGCGGAGTGGGAAGGTATTGTACCGCGAGCGAGGCGGTTCGACTGGAAGGAGAACCTCGAATGCGAACGGGGAACGCGTGGCCGACCACCGGGAGGTGGTTCGAAAATCTCCGATTTTCGTCACTGAGCGGAGCGAAGCTCCGCGAGGTCCAAAAGAGTCGGAGACTCTTTTGACGATCACGGGAGAGCTTTGCTCTCTCGAACGACCACGACGCGAACGGCGACCGCAGGAAGCCGTGAGCCAAGTGACCCATGAGCGGAGCGAGCGAGCGCAGCAAAAGGTGGGGCGGGGACCCGAGAAGTAAAACCGTGTGGCGGTGAGAGACCTGCTATGATAGACGAGACGGTCGAGGAGATCCGCGAGATGCAGAGCCACAGCTCCTCGGTGGTCGCCGTGAAGGCGGCCCACGCGCTCGCCTCGCTCACCGAGCGCGAGTTCCGGAGCCTCGAGGACTTCGTGCGGGACGTCGAGCGCAACGCCAGCGCGCTCCGGCAGGCCAACCCCTCGCACGCCTCGCTCCAGAACACCCAGCGCGAGATCGTCGCCGCGCTCGACGACGACTTCGACGACATCGACGCGGCGAAAGCACGGGTTCGAGTCGCGGTCCGGCGAGTGATCGAGCGCGTCGAGATGGCGAAGCGCCGGGCCGCGGAGTACGGCGCGATGGCGCTCGAAGACGGGATGACGGTCCTCACCCACGACTACTCCTCGACCGTTCTCGAAGCGATCGAACTCGCGTGTCGCGACGGGGCCGAGCTCACCGTCTACGTCACCGAGGCCCGCCCCCGGTATCTCGGGCGAAAGAGCGCGCGAACCCTCGCGGCGGTCGACCGGGTCGAGCCCCATCTGATAGTCGACGGCGCGTCGGGCCACTACCTCCCCGAGTGTGATCGGGTACTCGTCGGGATGGACTGCATCGTCGACGACACGCTCTACAACAGAGTGGGAACCTTCCCGCTCGCCGCCACCGCCGCCGAGTGCGACGTGCCGGTGACGGTCATCGGTTCGGGGGCGAAAGTCATCGACGAGGGCTTCGTCTTCGAGAACGAGTTCCGGACGAGCAGCGAGGTGATGCGCGAACCCGCGGAGGGCTTCTGGATCGACAACCCGGCCTACGACGCGACGCCCGTTCGGTTGATCGATTCGGTGATCACCGACGAAGGGATGGGTTAGGCTTCGAGGAGCCGCTCGGGGCGGGTCGTGACCGCGGTCGAACAGGCCGGACAGGTGTAGACGAGGGTGTCGGCCTCGTGGTCGACGTTCCAGTCGCCGTCGATCGGACTTTCGTGACCGCACTCGGGGCAGTAGAGGACGTTCTTCCGTCCGGGAGGCCCGTCGGCCTGGCGGTGGGTTGTGGCGGGGGTCATCGAATTATGCTACGAACGCGACGACTATAGGTCTGGCGGGAGAAGCCTCGAAACGCCCGTTGACGCCAAACAATGGTGATATTCCCCGCGAAATCAACGGGCCCGTTCGACCGC
Organism: Halococcus hamelinensis 100A6; assembly: GCF_000336675.1. Classification (NCBI taxonomy): domain Archaea; kingdom Methanobacteriati; phylum Methanobacteriota; class Halobacteria; order Halobacteriales; family Halococcaceae; genus Halococcus; species Halococcus hamelinensis. Next base: position 68,099 of record NZ_AOMB01000009.1, read on the forward strand.
GTCGAGCGCCGCGGGATTCTCGATCGAGCTCATGTCGCCGAGCTCCTCGCCCCGATAGACCGAGGCGATCGCCCGCCGGATGATCTTCCCCGACTGGGTCTTCGGGAACTCCTCGACGAACAACACCTCGCGGGGTCTGAACGGCTTGCCGAGGTCGGTGCCGACCCGGTCGCGGAGTTCCTCGCGGAGGTCGTCGGTCTCCTCGACGCCGTCTTCGAGGACGGTGTAGGCCACGACCGCCGTGCCCGTCGTGTCGTCGGGGACACCAACCGCGGCGGCCTGGTTCACCGCGTCGTGGTCCATCAACGCGCCCTCGACCTCGGCCGGTCCCACCTTCCGGCCCGCGACGTTGAGCGCGTCGTCGGCCCGCCCGTGGAGGAACCAGAGGCCGTCCGCGTCCTTCTGGGCCCAGTCGCCGTGGTTCCACAGGGGCGGCTCCTCGAAGGTCGACCAGTACTCGTCGAGATAGCGTTCGTCGCCGCTCCAGAGGGATTTCGTCATCGAGGGACAGGAGTCCCGCGCAACGAGGTAGCCCCGCTCACCTTCGTCGGCGACCGACTCACCCGCCTCGTTCACGATGTCGACCGCCATCCCGAGCCCCGGACCGCCGAGGGTACAGGGTTTCAACGGCTGGATCGGCAGCGGCATCAGGAAACAGCCGCAGATCTCGGTTCCCCCCGAGATGTTCATGATCGGCGTCTCGCCGTTGCCGACGTGTTCGTAGAACCACAGCCAGGACTCCTCGTCCCACGGTTCGCCGGTCGAGCCGAGGAATCGGAGGCTGGAGAGGTCGTGGCCCTCGACCCAGTCGTCGCCCTGCTTGCGGAGCGCGCGGATCGCCGTGGGCGAGATCCCGAACTGAGTGACGTCGTGGTCGTCGATCATCCGCCAGAAGCGGTCGGGTTCGGGGTGGTCGGGCGCGCCCTCGTACATCACCACCGTGCCCCCGAAGGCGTGGTTGCCGAGCAGGGTCCAGGGGCCCATCATCCAGCCGATATCCGAGACCCAGAAGAAGTTGTCGTCGGGTTTCTGGTCGAAGCCGAAGTGGATCTCCTTCGCGCACTGCATCAGGACTCCCGCGTGGGTGTGGACGATCCCCTTCGGCTGGCCCGTCGTGCCCGAGGAGTAGAGCAGGATGGACTCCTGTCCGGAATCGAGGGACTTCGTCTCGTACTCCGGTGACTCGCCCTCGATCGCGTCGGTCCAGGACTCGTCGCGGTCGCCCCACGGGATCGCGCTCGACGCGTCGGCCTCAGCACCCGCATCGGGCACCAGTCCCAGCCGGTCGTAGACGACCGTGTGTTCGACGTGGCCCGCCCGCTCGATGGCGTCGTCGGCAGCCTCCTTCAGCCGGACTTCGCTGCCGCGGCGGTAGAAGCCGTCGCCGGTGAACAATACTGTGGGTTCGGCGTCGGCGATCCGGGTCGCGGTGGCGTCGACGCCGAACCCCGAGAAGACCGGGACCGCTATCGCGCCGACCTTGAAACAGCCGTAGAGGATCGCGATCACCTCGGGGACCATCGGCATGTAGAGCGCCACCGTATCGCCGGTTCCCACTCCGCGGGCTTCGAGCGCGTTCGCGACTCGGTTGGCCTGGTCGTAGAGGTCGCCGAAGGTGACTTCTCGTACGTCGCCGGGTTCGCCCTCCCAGAGACACGCCACGTCGTCCCGACCCTCCCCAGTCGCGTGTCGATCCAGGGTGTTGTGGGCGATGTTGAGCTTCCCGCCGGGATACCAGTTCGAGAACTGCGGGCCGTCCGAATCGTCGCGAACCTCGTCGTACGCCTCGAAGAAGTCGATCCCCAGATACTCGGGGAGTTCGTCCCAGAACCAGTCGACCCCCGACCGTTCGACGCCCTCGACGTCGCCACAGGTCCGTGCGATCAGTTCGTCGTGGTCCGCGATGTCGTACTCCTGCATGAACGCGTGGACGTTCGTGGACTCGACGAACTCTCGGGTCGGTTCGTGGACGAACCCCTCGGTGTCGGAAGCTGACCCCATCGTTCCCGACTATCGAGCCGGCGCTCACAAGAACCTTTGCGCCCGCCCCGCAAACCGGCGAGGACCCGTCGGTAGTTTTATTCGCCGTCCTCCATTTCCACGATCGTTTCATGGCAACCAGCGAACGCGGAACGGTGGTACAGCGGCTCGGGTCGGGGATCGCGGACGTGGTCGAACGGTGGATGCCGAGTCCGTTCCTGTTCGCCATCCTCCTGAGTTACCTGGTGTTCGTCGGCGGCATCCTCATCGAGGGCGCGGGGCCGGCGGCGATGGTGGGCTACTGGTACGACGGCTTCTGGACCCTGCTGACCTTCGGGATGCAGATGGTGCTCATCCTCGCGACGGGGTACGTCGTGGCCTACCACCCGCTCGTTCGGCGGGGGATCGAGCGCCTCACACGGATCCCGAACGACGGGAGGCAGGCGGTGGTGCTGGTCGGGGTCATCGCGATGGTCGTCACCTGGATCCAGTGGGGGCTCGGCCTCATCGTCGGTGCGGTGCTCGCCCGCGAGATGGGTCGACAGGCCCACGAGCGCGGGCTCTCGGTCCACTACCCGCTGCTCTGTGTCGCGGGCTACATGGGGATGGGCCTGACCTGGCACTGGGGGCTCGCGGGCTCCGCCCCGCTGTTGATGAACACCCCGGACAACATTTTCGTCGAACAAGGTATCGTCGACGGCCTCATCTCGACGTCCCAGACGGTCTTCAGCCTGTCTCTTATACACATCTC